>NZ_JBFBAZ010000141.1:0-19852 GCF_040682475.1 Hamadaea sp. NPDC051192 | reverse complement strand
AGATCTAGACACCTCAGAACGTAGGAGCAGCAACGGCGTGCGCTGCGTTACGACACATCAGCTACCCACACATGTCGGTGGAGAGCCCAAGATTCCAGGCATATCCCTGATCTGGCGCCAAAGAAAGCGCGCCGCCAAAGAGAGCCCGCCGCCAGAGAAGGCGCGCCGCCAGCGAAGGCGCCCGCCAGCGAAGGGAGCGGGCGCGAGGAGTGCGGGCGCGGGGAGAACGAGCCGGCGGCGTCAGGAGGCGAGGCGGGCGGCGTACCAGGTGCGCCGGGCCGAAACCAGCACGGCCGCGAACGGCGCGGCCCACAGCAACTCCCCCACCGCCGAGCCGCCTGGGGCGGACAGGGTGAGCAGCGTACCGGCGGTGAGAGTGCCCAGGACGGCGATCGCGGCGACGGCTGCGGTGGTGCGTACGAGGGTGGGCCGGAGGCCGAGGCGGCGCGTGCCCCAGCCCATCGCGACGACCGCCGCGATCGCTGCCGCCAGCGCGGCCTGGACGAAGAAGTCGGTGAATCGCGCGAATCCGAGGTAGAGCGCGCTCGGTTCGGCCGAACCCCAGTCCTGTTGCCAGGCGCCGGTCCGGCCGATCAGCTCGGCGAGTCCATGGTGGACGCCCAGCACGATCAGGAGCAGCCACGCCGTACGCCGTCCCCGGGCCGCTGCCAGCACCTCCTGGAACTGCGGGGCGAGCGCCCGGACCGGGCCGAACTCGGCGACCGCGCGGTCCTCCGCCTCTGTCGCGGTGAGACCGGCGTCGCGATAGGCGTCCGCCGCGTCGGTCAGCGCCTCGCGTACCTCGGTGAGCATGCCGTCCCGGAGTCGCCCGGGGCCGCGGAGCCGTCCGGCGAGCGCGTGGACGTAGTCATCGACAGCACTGGCCACGTCCCTCAGTCTCGCGGCCCGACCGCGCCGCCGCCATCGGGGAGAACCCTCAGCGGGCCGCCGCCGTCGAGCAGAACCCCTGCAGGCCGCCGCCATCGAGAAAAACGCCCCAGCGGGCCGCCGCCATCGAGGAAACCCCCAGCGGACCGCCACCACCGGGGAGAACCCTCAGCGGGCCGCCGCTATCGGGGAGAACCTTCAGCAGCCGGTCTCGATGCCGCGCGCGGCCAGCCAGTCGGCGGGGTCGATCTGGTTCCACATCCCCTGCCAGACCTCGAAGTGCAGGTGGGGGCCGGTCGAGTCGCCAGTGGATCCTTCGTAGCCGATGATGTCGCCCGCGGCGACCTTCTGGCCGACCGTGACGGCCGCCTTGTTCATGTGCGCGTAGTGCGTGTACAGGCCGTTGCCGTGATCGATGAGGACGGAGATGCCGTACCCGGAGTAGTTCCATCCGGCGGCGACGATGGTTCCGGCCGCGACGGCGTGCTCGGGGGTGTTCTCGGCGGCCGCGAAGTCGATGCCTTCGTGGACGGTGCCCCAGCGGGAGCCGTAGCAGGAGGTGATCTCGGCTCCGGGCAACGGATTCGCCCATTTGGCCGCCGAGCCGGAAGCGCCGCTGGAGGTACTGCTGGACGCACCGTCGGTAGTACTACTGGAGGCTCCGGCCGACGCGCTGACACTGGCCGACGAGGACGGGGAGGGCGTCGCCGTGACGATCTCCGAGGAGTCCACGGTGGTCCCGTCGGCAGCCGCACGGGTGGCGACGCGGTCGACGGCGGCCTGGGCTACGCCGGTGGTCCCGACGGAGATGAGGACGCCGGTGATGGCGCCGGCGGCGATGCGGGCGAGCGGGGCGCGAATCACAGTGGTCCTCCTAGATCTTTCGAACCGGGCAACCGTCACCGCGCCAGATCAAGATCCGCTCAAAGAGTCCTCATAGTCTCGCGTTTTCCCAGCTCAGAGGCCATCCGAGGGGTAGTCGACCGGCGCTCCGGCTGACTACGGTCGTCGCCATGTCCCCGACAACCCCGAAGCGAGCTGCTACGTCGCCGATAGCCCCGAAGAGAGCCGCTGTGTACCTGACAACCCGGAAGAGAGCCGCCACCTCCCCGACATCCCCGAAGAAGGCCGCCACGTTCCCGACCGCCCCGAAGAAAGCACTGTGGACGCGGGCCGTGGCGATGGCCATCGTCGTGACCGGAACCACCGCCGCGTACGCCGCCCCCGCAGCCGCCGCCGGCACCGATCCGATTCCCGCGAGCGTCACCGCCGCGGTCTCCGCAAGTAAAGCCGCAAGCGAAGCCGCAGATGAACAAGCGTTGGGACTCGACGAAATGCAGCTGGCGAACGCCCGCACCATCGTCGAGGTCGGTCTCGATCTCGGGCTGTCCCAGCGCGCGATGATCATCGCGGTGGCGACGGCGATGCAGGAGAGCGCCCTCTACAACCTCGCGAGCACAGCGTTACCCGAGTCCTATGACTACGACCACGACAGCGACGGGTCCGATCATGACTCGATCGGCCTGTTCCAGCAGCGGCCCAGCGCCGGGTGGGGCACCGTCGCCGAGATCATGGACCCGGCGTACGCGGCGAAGGCGTTCTATCAAGCGCTCCAGCGGGTCGACGGCTGGGCGACGATGGCGCTCACCGTCGCCGCCCAGGCGGTTCAGGTGTCGGCATACCCGGACGCGTACGCCGAACACGAGAGCGCGGCGACGAAGGTCGTCACCACGCTGCTGTCTTAAGAGCTGCTATTCGAAGCGGGCCGGATCGCCGGCGCCGTACCGGAGGATCTCGGGCTCGTCGCCGGACAGATCCACCACTGTGGTCGGTTCGGTCCCGCAGTCGCCGGAGTCGATGATCGCGTCGATCTGATGGTCGAGCTGATCCTTGATCTCCCAGCCCTGGGTCATCGGCTCCTCCTCGCCCGGCAGCAGCAGGGTGCTGGACAGGATCGGCTCGCCCAGCTCCTCCAGCAGCGCCTGGGCGACCCGGTGGTCCGGGATGCGTACGCCCACGGTCTGCTTCTTCGGGTGCATGAGCCGCCGCGGCACTTCCTTCGTCGCCGGGAGGATGAACGTGTAGCTGCCCGGGGTGGTCGCCTTGACCAGGCGGAACACCGAGTTGCTGATCTTCACGAATTGGCCGAGCTGGGCGAAGTCGCGGCAGACGAGGGTGAAGTGGTGCCGGTCGTCGAGCCGCCGGATCTCCTTGATCCGCTCCAGGCCGGGCCGGTTGCCGAGCTGAATGCCCAGCGCATAGCACGAGTCGGTCGGGTACGCGATGAGCGCGTCCTCCTTCAGCAGGTCCACGACCTGCCGGATGGCCCGGGGTTGGGGGTTGTCCGGATGAACGTCGAAGTACTTCGCCACACCCGAAGCTTACGAGCGCAGGAAGAGGGAGCGGGCGAGTCTGGCCACACCTTCGCGTACGCGCCCTTCGCCGATCTCCGTGAGGAGCGCCGACACGTGGACGGCGGACAACGCCGCGAGCAGGGCGTGCGCGGCGAAATCGGGATCCGGAGTGCCTTCGAGCAGGATTCGGGCGTGCAGATGCCAGAAGCGGTACGCCCCGATGCGGTAGCGGGCGCCCGGCGAGGCGGCCTCCGACATCCGGACGACCTCCAGGTTGGCCAGCAGGAAGTCCAGGTACGCCCCGGCGAACGCGACCAGCCGGGGACCTGGCGCGGCACCCGGGCCGAGCGGCGCGGGGCCGGACAGGATGCGCTCCTGCAACTCCCGTTCCGCCTCGTCCAGCACCGCCATGGCCAGCCCGGACTTGTCGCCGAACCGGCGGAACAGGGTGCCTTTGCCGACGCCGGCCTTGGCGGCGACCTCGTCCATCGTCACGGACTCCGCGCCGCGTTCGCGGAACAGGACCGCGGCCGCGTCGAGCACCGCCCGGCGATTACGGGCGGCGTCGGCCCGCTCGGCGCGGGCGGGCGTACGCGCCGCGAGAAGGTCCGCCTCCTGAGGCATAACCGGACTGTAGTCCAACAACCTCGGAAAAGGCTCAGGATGCCTCGCGCTTGGCTCGGGCGCGCCGCTTTCCCTCGTGCATCGCCTGCACTCGGGCGATCGGAATGGTGTGCCCCTCCTCGACCAGCCCCGGGTCCAGCTGCTGCGGCGGCGGCATCAGTTCGGCCCACGGATCGGCGTCGGCCAGCAGCGGGAGCGCCGTGCGTACCGTGAAGTCCGCCGGGGTCACCCGATCGAGGTCGGCCCAGGGCACCGGGAACGAGACCGGCGTACCAGGGCGAAGTCGCGGACTGTAGGCCGCGACCACAGTGGCCCCACCCGCGCGGGTCGAGTCGAGGAAGACCTTGCCCGCGCGGTCCTCGCGGATGAACGCGGTCGTCGCCACCTCGGGGTCGAGCCGTTCCGCACGGGCCGCGACCGCCCGGGTGGCCGCCGCGACGTCCTCCGCGCCCGTCTCGCCGTCGAGGGGCACGAACACGTGCACCCCCTTGGCCCCGCTGGTCTTCACCGCGCCGGCCATCCCGGCCTGCTCCAGCACCGCGCGGACCAGATGCGCGGCGGTCACCGCCCGCGCGAAGCCGCCGCCTTCCGGCGGGTCCAGATCCAGGATCAAATGCGACGGGTACGCCCAGCGCTCCGCCACGACGAGCGTCGGGTGGTATTCGACCGCACGTTGATTGGCGAACCACAACAGGGTCTGACGGTCGTTGCAGAGCGCGTAGGACACCTCGCGATGCGACGACTCCGCCCACAGCGACACGGTCTTCACCCAGTCGGGCGTGTACTTGGGGACGTTCTTCTGCATGAACGGTTTCTGGCCGCGTAGCACCCGGATCACCGACAGTGGCCGGTCCCGCAGCACGGGCAGAATGCGCTCGCGCACCGCGTCCAGGTAGTCCACGAGGTCGCGCTTGGTCGCCTCGGCCCCCTCGAACAGGGACTGGTCCAGGTTGGTCAGCGCGACGCCGGCCCGCTCCTCGCCCATGTCCCGAGGGTAACCAGAACCCCAGACATTTGGGGTAGCCTCACGCCTCGTGACCGACGCTGGGGAGGACTACCTCGAGCCGCTCGACGATCCGCTGCAGCGGCTCGCGGCCGAGGGCGGCTGGGACGAACGCGCCCGCGCCATCGAGGCGGACGTGGCCCGGGAGCGCCGGCGCGCGCTGCGCCGCATCCCCCGGGTACGCCGTCGGCCCGCCGGGGTGTCGCGCGCCGGGGTGTCGCGCGCGGGGGTGTCGTGGCTGTTCCTGCTGCTCGTGGCGCTGGCCGGGGCGAGCGGCTGGGCGATGTGGTCGGGCGTCGTGCCGCGCCAGGCCGCCGTGTTCACCTTCATCCTGACCGGCTGGCTCGTCACGCTGTGCCTCCACGAGTACGCCCACGCCCTGGTCGCGCACCGGGGCGGCGACGACACCATCGTGGAGAAGGGCTATCTGCGGCTGAACCCGCTGAAGTACGGCCACCCGGTGCTGACCTTCCTTCTGCCGTTGTTCGCGCTGCTCACGGGCGGTCTGCCGCTGCCGGGCGGGGCGGTGCAGGTCGAATCGGACCGGCTGCGCAGCCGGCACCGGGACGCCCTGGTCTCGATGGCGGGCCCGGCGGTGAACATCGTCGCAGCAGGCGTGCTGCTCACGGTGCTCGCGGTGCTCGGCCCGGATGGGATCTACGACCTCGGCGAGCCGCACGCGGTCTTCTGGGCCGGGTTGACCCTGCTGGCGTACCTGCAGGTGGCGAGCGCGGCGTTGAACCTGCTGCCGATCCCGGGCCTCGACGGGTACGGGATGATCGAGCACTATCTGCCCGAACGCGTACAGGAGATCGGCCGCAAGATCCGCCCATTCGGGCTACTCGTGGTCTTCCTGCTGCTCTACCTGCCCCCGGTACGCCAAGGCTTCGGCGACCTGACGCTCTGGATCACCGAGAGCTCGGGCACACCGGTCAACGGCATCTACTACGGCTACCAGATCTTCCAGTTCTGGCGCGGCTGGTTCTAGGGCGGGTTCTGCTCACGCAGCGGCGCGGTGGCAGTCTTCTGTCGTGCCGGTGAGGCCGACCGGCTCGGTGTGCGAAGGGTTCCACAGCTCGTTGGCCTCGCCGCGATCGAGCGCGGACTCGTAGATCCCGACCTTGTACCGGATGACGGACAGGCACTCGGTGAGCTCGCGGATCTGCGCCAGTACCTGCTCCTCGTGCGCCCGGAGCAGGCTGAGGCGCTCCTTCTCGTTGCCGGCGCCCTGCCGAGCCAGCTCGACGTACTGCCGGATCGCCGCCAGCGACATCCCGGAGGAGCGCAGCTTCGTGCATACGGCGAGCCATTCCACGTCTTCCTCGTGGTAGACGCGGCGGCCGGTGGCCGTGCGGCGGACGGGGTTGGCGAACAACCCCTCCTTCTCGTAGAACCGCAGCGCGTGGACGCTGAGCCCGCTGCGCTCGGCGACCTCGCCGATGGTCAGATCCATTGCGACCCCTGTCACATCGGTGGCGATTCGTGCTTGATCTAGAGCCGACTCTAGCTTCTACCTTCGGCACATGAGCAAAGTCTTCTTCGTCACCGGTGCGTCCCGCGGGCTCGGCGCCGAGATCGTCCGCGCCGCCCTCGACCGGGGACACCAGGTCGCCGCGACCGCCCGGGACGCCGCCGCGGTGGCCAAGGCGTACCCGGAGGTACCGGCGAACCTGCTGGCCCTGACCGCCGACGTCACCGACCCAGCGCAGCTCCGGGCCGCCGTCGAGGCGACCGTCGAACGCTTCGGCCGCCTCGACGTCGTCGTCAACAACGCCGGCTACGGCCTGGTCGGCGCGGTCGAGGAGGTCTCCGACGAGGCCGCCCGCGACCTGTTCGACGTGAACGTGTTCGGTGTGATCAACACGCTCAAGGCGACCCTGCCGGTGCTCCGGGCGCAGCGCTCCGGGCACGTGCTCAACCTCAGCTCGGTCGGCGGCTTCGCCACCGCGCCCGGCGTCGGCCTCTATGGTGCGACGAAGTTCGCCGTCGAAGCCCTCTCCGAGGCGTTGCAGGGTGAACTCGCGCCGCTCGGCGTACGCGTGACGATCGTGGAACCGGGCGGCTTCCGCACCGACTTCCTCAACCCCGCGAGCCTGCGGACCGAACCCGCGACGATCGCCGACTACGAGGCGGGCGCGGGACCGGTCCGGCAGAGCATGGGCTCGAACGACGGCAAGCAGGCCGGCGACCCGGTGAAGGCGGCCAACGCCATCATCGACGTGACCGAGGTGGCCGAGCCGCCGTTGCGCCTGCAGCTCGGGGCCGACGCGATCGCCCGGATCGAGGCGAAGCTCGACCTGGTCCGGCGCGAACTGGAGCAGTGGAAGCACGTCGCCCTGGCGACCGACCTGTAGCCCCGGGACCGGCTTCTTGCACCTGCCACGTTGCGCCGGCCGTAGTTGTCGCGCGGCGCGGCGGGTGCAACGCGGCAGGTAGCGCGGCCCGGCGCGGCGGGTGCAACGCGGCAGGTGCAACGCGGCAGGTAACGCGGGCCGCGCGGTAGGCGCGGGCCGCGCTCAGTCGGCGATGATCGGCGGCCCGTCGACGAGGGCGGCGAGCCGCTTCGGCGCCATGAGCCGGTAGCTCTCGGTGAGCAGCTCGGCGACCTCGATCCAGTCGACGTCGTCGGTGAAGACCATGCCCACGACGTTGTCGCCCCAGTCCGCCCGGTAGAACGATTGTCCACTCTGGACCAGGGCGACGATCTCCTCGCCCGGCGCCCGGAAGGTCATCACGCAATCGTCCTCGGCGTCCCGGAGGTAGACGTGCGCGACGGTCCGTTGCCGGATCCGCCAGCGGACGCCGATCCAGGCCGGTTCCTCGTAGGTCTCGGGCAGGGCACGGCAGATCGCCCGCAGCCGGAGCAGGATCTCCTCGGGGACGTCACCAGGCGCGCTCACGAATCCGAAGCTACCGGCCACCACCGACATTCCTTGTTATGGTCGGTCGATGCCGGCGTACGCGATCCGACCCGCCCGAGCTGAGGACGCCGCCACGGTGGCGGAGATCTGGATCAAGGGCTGGGCCGACGGCCATCTCGGCAACGTCCCCGACGAACTCGTCGCCGTACGCACTCCCGAAGCGTTCCGCCGGCGGGCCGGCGACCGGGTGGCGGCCACGACGGTGGCGGTGAACGCGGCAGGCGAGGTCGCCGGGTTCGTGATGGTCGTCGCCGACGAGGTGGAGCAGGTCTACGTGTCCGCGACCCATCGTGGCGGCGGGGTCGCCGCGAGTCTGCTGGCCGAGGCGGAGCGCCAGGTGGCTGCGAGCGGCCACGATCGGGCGTGGCTCGCCGTGGTGGACGGCAATCATCGGGCTCGCCGCTTCTACGAGCGATGCGGCTGGAGCGACGACGGCATGGTCGCCTACCAGGCCGAGGTCGCGGCCGGAACGCTCGCGGTCCCCTGCCACCGCTACAGCAAGGTCGTCAGCGGAACTTCGGCAGTCGCTGGGTGAAGGTGAGCACGTCGGCGAACAGATCACCCTTCTCCGCCAACCGTTTCGGCAGCGTCCGGATGGTGAACTTGTCCGGCCGCAGCCGCTTGTCGTCCAGCTCGTCCCAGTCGATCGGGGTCGACACCGGCGCTCCCGCCGCCGGACGCGGGCTGTAGGGCGCGACCAGGGTCTTGTTGATCGCGTTCTGGGTGTAGTCCAGCCGGGCCAGCCCGCCTCGGTCGTCCTTCTGCCATTTGAAGCTGACGAGGTCGGGCACGAGCGCGCCGACGGTCTTCGAGAGCTGCTCGACCCAGGCCCGAGTGTCGTCATAGGTCGGCCCCGGGCGGATCGGCACCCAGATCTGGATGCCCCGGCGGCCGCTCAGTTTCGGGCGCCCGGTCACGCCGAGGTGCTCCAGGGCGTCCCGATGCAGTTTGGCCAGCATGACCAAGTCGGCCCAGCTCGTCTTCTCGCCCGGGTCGAGGTCGATCAGGGCGTACGTGGGCCGGTCGGGTTCGTCGACCCGGGAGGTCCAGGCATGCCATTCGAGCCCGCCGTAGTTGGCCGCCCAGACCAGCGCGGCCGCCTCGTCCACCACGAGATAGGTCGTCGTCTCACCGGGATCGGCGTCGGGGTTCTCCCAGCGCGGCAGCCACTCCGGCGCGTGGTCGGGCAGTTGCTTGTGCCAGAAGCCTTTGCTGTCAGCCCCGTTGGGATAGCGATGGAGGTTCATCGCCCGGCCGGTGAGGTAGGGCAACGCGATCGGCGCGATCTCGGCGGTGTAGCGGAGCAGATCCCGCTTCGTCACCGGCTTCTGCCGCCCCAGCGCCGGGAACAGGACCTTGTCCAGGTTGGTGACTTTGAGCGTACGCCCGAAGACGTCCCACTGGCCCGCTGAGCCCAGGGCGTCCAACGCCGCCAGTTCGTCCGCCGTCACCGGCGACGTCTTGAGCGGGACGGCCGCCCGGGCGATCGGCTCACCAGACCGCCACATCTTGTCCGGATCGGCTTTGACCTGGTCGTTCGTCCGTCCGGAGCGGACCGACTTCGGATGGTCCTCCGGATTCCAGCCCTTGACCGCGTCGTCGTCCCGCTTCTTCAGCAGCAGCCACTCTTCCTTGCCCGACGCGCCGGTCTTCGTACGCACCAGCACGAACCGGCCGTGCAGCTTCTCGCCGTGGAGGTCGACGTGCAGCTCCCCGTCGGCCACGGCCTGACCCGGGTTCTCCTCCTTGGCGGGCTCCCAGGTGCCGGCGTCCCAGACGATCACGTCGCCGCCGCCGTACTCCCCGCGTGGGATGACGCCCTCGAAGTCGAAGTACTCCAGCGGGTGGTCCTCGACGTGGAAGGCGGCACGGCGTACGCCCGGGTCCTGCGTCGGTCCCTTGGGGACGGCCCAGCTCACGCCGACTCCGTCGATCTCCAGCCGGAAGTCGTAGTGCAGGTTGCGGGCCCGGTGGCGCTGGACGACGAACCGCAGACCGGCGGCCTGATCGCGCCCGCGTGCCTCGCCCGACGGCTCAGGCGTACGCGCGAAGTCCCGCTTGCGGCGGTAAGGCGCAAGCTTCTCGCGCTTCCTCTCAACCGGAGCGGATCGCGACGACGGCACGCACCGGTTCTACCCAGTGATCTACGCGTCAAACGCGTTGACAGCGTGACCGCGTACGCGGCAGGCTGCGGGAACATGGGTGATCACATGATCCGAGCCATGACCCCGGCGGACGCCGACGACGTCCTGCGCATCTACCAGGCGGGGCTGGACACCGGCCAGGCCAGCTTCGAGATCGACGCTCCCAGCTGGGAGCGTTTCGACGCGAGTCGGCTGCCTGAGCACCGGCACGTCGCCGAGCTGTCCGGGCGCATCGTCGGCTGGGTCGCCGTCTCCGCGGTCTCCGCCCGCCCGGTGTACGCCGGAGTCGTGGAGCACTCGGTCTACGTCGACTCCGCCGCGCGCGGCAACGGCGTCGGGATCGCGCTGCTCACGGCGTTGTTCGAGTCGACCGAGGCGGCCGGGATCTGGACCATCCAGTCCGGGGTCTTCCCGGAGAACACCGCCAGCCTCCGGTTGCACGAACGCGCCGGCTTCCGGGTGATCGGCACTCGGGAGCGGGTGGGGCGGCACGGCGTACGCGGGTGGCGGGACGTCCTGCTCCTCGAACGGCGCAGCCGCGTCGCCGGGGTTTAGCCGGCTCGGGCGATCACGATCTCCGGCTCGTCCTGCGCGATCGGGTCGAACCCGGCCGCCCGCAGCTCGCCGGTGAACGCCGCCGGCTCAGCTAGGTGCACCTCGAAGCTCTCGCGCGCCTCGCGTACGAGCCGGTCGTCGTGGGTCACGCGGTAGGTGAACCGCCAGCGCGCCCGGTCCGGCCCGGCGTCCGCGCAGGTCACCTGCCCGGTGTATCGGTCGTCGCCGAGCCGCCGGGACGGCAGCTCCCAGGGCGGTTCCAGGCGGTGCGGCGGCCGCTGCACCACCAGCCGCCCGCCGGGCACCAGCGCCACGCGGATCGCCGCCAGCACCTCGGCCCGCTCCACCGGGTCCAGGCACGCCATGGTGTTCACGCACCACGCGAAGTCAGCCACCGCCGTCAATCCCACATCTTGTACGCCCATCGCATGAACCCGGACGCGGTCCAGCAGGTGCGGCATCTCGGCCAACCGGCTGAGCAGAACGGCGCGCATGGGGGCGCTGGGCTCGACGGCGTGCACGACGACCCCGGCCCGCTCCGCCAGGAGAGCGGTGGCCAGCCCGGTCCCCGCCCCGACATCGAGGATGCCGACGGTCGGCGTACCCAGCCAGCGCCCGAGCAGCCGCTCGGCGAGGCGGCGGAACTCGGCGGCCTGCAGCAGGTCGTAGAACTCGGCGGTGACGGCGTACGAGTGCCCCACGATGCTGGTCAAGTGGGAGCGCGGGCCGCGCCACACCGAAGCCGGCGCCGCGACGGCCGGGGCGGAGGACGGCGGGGCGAGCGGCGGCGAGCCGATGCCGAGCGACGGGTCGTGGCTGAGGATCGCCTGCTCCAGCCGCCGCAGGTCCGGCCCGGGTTCGATGCCGAGGTCGTCGATGAGCATTCTGCGCGCGGCCCGGAAGCGTTCCAGCGCCTGCGCCTGCTGGCCGGACCGGTAGAGCGCGAGCATGAGCAGGCCGACGGACCGCTCCCGCAGCGGACGCTGAGCGGCCAGCGCGGTGAGTTCGCCGATCACCTCGCGATGCCGGCCGAGGGCGAGATCGGCCTCGATCCGGTCCTCGGTCGCCGTGGTCCGCAGCTCGTCCAGCCCGACGCAGATCCGTTCGCGGACGCGCTGGGTCGCGACGTCGGCCAGCGCCGGTCCCCGCCACCACGCCAACGCGACGGCGAGCCCGTCGGCCGCGGCGGCGGCGTCGCCCGCCTGCATGGCCTCGCGAGCCTGGAGGACCCGCCGCTGGAAACGATGAAGGTCCACCCGGTCGGGTGGAGCGTCGAGCAGATATCCCGGCCCCCGCGTCACCAGCCGTACGCCGTGCGCCTCGGCCCCGGCGGTGCGCAATGTGGACCGGAGCCGCGAGATATGCGTGTGCACGATGGATCGCGCCCGCTCCGGGGGCTCGTCGTCCCAGAGCAGCTCGACGAGGCGGTCGAGCGGCACGACCCGTCCGAGTTCGACCGCGAGGACCGCCAGCAGGCAGCGTTCCTGCGGGCGGCCGAGGGGAACCGGAGTTCCGGCGACGGTGCAGTCCACCGGGCCGAGTAGGGAGAACTCCACGAACGAACGCTAGCCGGATCATGCTGCCTGTCAAGCGCCCGTCAAGCGGGTGGCAAGTGCCCGGTGGGCCGCAGGCCGCAAGGTGTCCGCATGTATCCCCCACAGTGGAATCACCGGTCGCGCCGGCGGATGGCGGTCGCGTACGCGACGGCCGTCGTCCTCGCGATCGGCGGCGGGGCGAGCCGGCAGCGGGCTCGCCCTCTTCCGTACCGGTGCCGGGGCTGGACAAGCTGGCCGGGGCCGCCCGGCAGCAGGTGCAGACCCTGACCCTCATCACCGGCGACACCGTGCGGCTCAGCCGCTCCGCCGCCGGTCAGTACCAGACTCAGGTGCGGCTCGCCGCGCGGGCCGACGGGCGTGCCGTGACCGTGCAGACGCTCGTCGACTCCGAGCATGTCTATGTGCTTCCGTCCGACGCGCTGGACCTCGTCGCCGCCGGGAAGCTCGACCGCCGCCTCTTCGACGTCCGGGGCCTGGTGGATCAGGGGTACGCCGACGCGGCCACCGCCACCCTGCCGGTCATCGTGTCCTACGGGCGCACCGCACCGGTGAAGACCGCGACGGCCCGATCGAAGGCCAAGTCCGACCTGCTGGTCCGGGCGAACCGGCTGCCGGCGGGCAGATCGCCCCGGGCGCTCACCGGCATCAACGGCGCGGCCACGGGTGTGACCAAGAAGGACGCGGTCGCGTTCTGGTCGGCGGTCCGGCCGTCGGCGAAGCCGGCCCTGTCCGGCGGGCTGACCAACATCTGGCTCGACGCCAAGGTCAGCGCCTCGCTGGACGTCAGCGTCCCGCTGATCGGCGCGCCGCAGGCCTGGGCCGCCGGCTTCGACGGCGCCGGGGTCAAGGTCGCGGTGCTCGACACCGGCCTCGACGCGACGCATCCCGACTTCGCCGGGAAGACCATCGACAGCAAGAGCTTCATTCCCGGCGTGACGTCCACAGCCGACGGTCACGGGCACGGCACCCACGTGTCGTCGATCGTGCTGGGCTCCGGCGCGGCCTCGGGCGGCCGGTACAAGGGCGTGGCGCCCGGCGCTCAGCTCGCCGTGGGCAAGGTGCTGAACGACGCCGGGTCCGGTGAGACGTCCTGGATTCTCGAGGGCATGGAGTGGGCGGCCGTCACCGAGGACGCCGACGTCGTCAACATGAGCATCGGCAGCAGCTCCCCCGGCGACGGCACCGACCCGATGAGCCTCGCCGTCGACGAGCTGACCGCGAGCACCGGGGCGCTGTTCGTGATCGCCGCCGGCAACAGCGGTCCGGGCGGCCGGACGGTCACCGCGCCTGGCGCGGCCGCGTCCGCACTGACCGTGGCGGCCTTCGACAAGCAGGACCACCTCGCCGACTTCTCCAGTCGTGGCCCGCTGACGGGCAACTACGCCCTCAAGCCGGACATCGCCGCGCCGGGCGTCGCCATCGCAGCGGCGCGAGCGGCCGGCACGAACCTCGGCGGCGACGTCGGCAACGACGCGTACACCTCGCTCTCCGGCACCTCGATGGCCGCTCCGCACGTCGCCGGGGCCGCCGCGATCCTGGCTCAGCGGCATCCCGACTGGACGCCCACGCAGCTCAAGGCCGCGCTCACCAGCACCAGCTCCGACGGCGGCTACTCGGCGTACGAGCAGGGCGCGGGCCGGGTGGACGTCGCGGCGGCGGTGGGCGCTTCGGTCGTCGCCGCCACCTCGCAGGCCGACTTCGGCCGGCTGCGCTATCCGCAGAACGGCCCGGCGGTCTCGCGTACGGTGTCCTATCGCAACACCGGCACGACCGCGGTCACGCTCACGCTCGGCGTCTCGCTGAAGACCAGTGCCGGTGAGGCGGCGCCCGCGGGCATGCTGCAGGTCTCACCCTCCACTCTGGAGATTCCGGCGGGCGGCGTCGGCGACGCGGTGCTCACCCTCGATCCGACCATGGGTACGCCCAGCGCCTACTCCGGCGCGGTGACCGCCACGGCGCCCGGCGTCTCGCTGCGCGTCCCGGTCGGCGCGTACAAGGAGCCGGAGGGCTTCGAACTCACCACCCAGGTGATCGAGCCCGCGACCGCCGCCGCGACCGTCCTGACCCCGGTGGTGATCCGGCGGACGGACAGCCCGGACGGCGACTGGGTCTTCCTCGCCCCCGGCGCGTCGGCCCACCTGGACAAGGGTGTGTACGACGTCAGCACCGGAGTGGTCTGGGCGGATCTGCCGGGGGCGTACAACAACTCGGCGACGCTGGTCGATCCGCAGGTCGAGCTGACCGCTGACACGACCGTCACGCTGGACACCAACCAGGCCAAGAGAATCGTGCTCGACACGGGCCGGCCGGCCGAGAACTACGGGGCCACGTCGAACATCTGGCACACCCCGGCCGGTGCGACCGCTCCGTTCGGGGTGATCAACTGGATGCCCTACAACGTGCAGCCGTGGGTCACGCCGACCGAGAAGGTCACCGTCGGCAAGTTCTACTACGACCACAGCCACGAGGTGGGCACACCGCAGGTGACGGCGTCGGCCGGCGCGCTCCGGCTGTCCCCGCAGTACCAGGACTACTCGGTGCTGGTGGCCAAACTGTCCGGCCGGACGGATCTGAGGCTGGTCGACGTCGGGCGCGGCACCGAGGCGGACTTCGCGGGCAAGAACCTCCAGGGCAAGGCGGTCCTGCTCGACATCGGCGAGGCCGAGATGCTGTCGAACCCGTCGAATCCGAGCGATCCCTACCGGCTCGCCCTGGCCAAGGGCGCGGCGGCGGTGTTCGCCTACAGTGACACCGGCCGGGCTCGCGTCATCCCCGGCCTCGGCGGACTGCCCGGGCTCTGGCCGCTGCCGATGATGGCGATCACCGCCGACGAGGGCGCCGCCCTCAAGGCACGCGTCGCCAAGGGACAGACGACGGTACGCGTCGAGTCGCAGCCCACGATTCCGGAGCTGTTCTCGCTGTCCTACCTGGAGGCCGACCAGGTCCGGGCTGACCTGCGCTATCCGGTACGCGCCAAAGACCTGGTGCAGGTGCGGCACGAAAGTCATGCGAACGTCCCGGTGGGACAGTCGCAGATGTGGTCGACGCGTTACCCGGTGAAGCTGCCGATCGACGACTTCTCCAACAGCTTCCGCGCCCTCGCGCTCAACGATCTGGCCGGCCCGCTGGAGCGGACCGAATACGTCGGGCCGGTGGGCACGGACGCGACCTGGTACCGGTACGTCAACATGGACACCGTGGCGGGGCTGCAGCAGGGTTCCGGCCACACCGTCGACACGTTGTACTCGTACTTCGCAACGCAGGACGTGTTCGCCAAGCCGGGGCGGCGTACCGAGACGTGGGGCAAGGCGCCCACCGTCCCCGGCACGCTGTCGCAGTCCGCCGATGTCCTCGCGATGGGCCCGGAGTACGCCGTCGTCTGCTCGGTGTGCCGCTACACCGGACTGTTCCCGGACGGCGACATGTTGTCGTTGTTCACCTTCACCTCCGACAGCGACGGGCACGCCGGCGAGCTGACGACCTATTCGGAGGCCCTGGAAGGGTTCCCCAGCAACGGCCACGACGAGTGGCATCTGTACGCCGGTGACACCGAACTCCCCCAGTCGTACCTCGGTTCGGAGCCCGGGTCGATGCCGTTCTACGTGTTGCCCGCGGGCACCCGGACGTATCGGCTGACCCAGGACTTCCGGAACCGGATTCCGGTCGCCGGTACGCGCGGGACGACGTCCAGCACCACGTGGACGTTCACGAGCGCCGATCCGACGGCGAACGACCTCCCGGCCGGGCACAACGCGCTCGGGCTCTGCGTCGACAAGTGCCGCGTCGAGCCGCTGCTGTTCCTGCGGTACGACCTCGACGTGGACGGATTCAACCGCTCGGTCGCGCCGGGGGTGCAGCTGTTCACGGTGACGGCGTACCGGGACGGGTCGACGGCTCGGATGCCGGGAGTCGCCGGGATGAAGGTGTCGGCGAGCTTCGACGGCGGGAAGCGGTGGACCTCGGTTCCCGTGGTGCCGCTCGGCAACGGCAAGTACGCCGTGCTGCTCGCTCAGCCCAGCGGTACCGGTACGGTCAGTCTGCGTACGGAGGCATGGGACACGGCCGGGAACCGGGTCGTGCAGACGGTGCCGGACGCGTACCAGTTGATCCGCCGCTGAACCGGCCGGCCGGTCAAGTCGGCGGCCCGGGGTGCGCAACGGCGCGCGCCCCGGGCCGCTTCGGCGGGTCGGTCAGCTGGTGATCAGTGCCCCGACGATGGCCGTCGCCTGCTCGAGCGCCGCAGGCCCGACGTTGCCGAACGGGTCGCCGAGCGCGGACACCGGAAGCCACTGCACCAGTTCCGGCAGCAGTGTCCCCGGTGGATCAGGTACCGGGACGACCAGCGGAAGGGTGTCATCCGCGACGGTTCCCGGCACGTAGGGACAGCAGACGACCCGGCCGGTGCGGGCCTGCAGGTGCATCGAGTTGGACAGCACCGCGACCATGAGTTCGCTGGTGGTGTCGGCACGGGGCATGACGTCGCCGGGCCGGATCACAGACCGGACGTCCGATTCGCCTCGTAGACCTTGGCCGCGTAGTCGTCGATGCCCAGCGCCGGGACGCTGCGGGCGGTGTAGGCCGTCAACGCGAGCCGCAGATGCTCGTTGCGCAGCGCGCGCTCGATCAGCTCCGAGCGGTTCAGACCCAGCTCACGGGCGTCGGCATCGGCGTCGGTCAGGACCTTCACATCGACCGTCGCAGAGATCTTCTCCTTGGGCATACCATCATCCTACCAACGATCGTATGAGCTGCTGAGCGGCCGGAGCATGCCCCGGCCGCTCAGGTGTGGGTCAGGCGTAGGCGACGGTCACCCGGCGCCGGTCGAACCGGCCGGTCTCGGCGGCGTCGACGACGGCCGCGGCGAAGTCCGAGATGCTGACCCGGCTCTCCCCGCTCGCCCCGACGATCGGGGTGTCGCGGGCCTCGACCAGATAGTCACCCGTACGCGGCCCGTCGACCAGGTGGACCGGGGGCGGGCTGACGTAGGTCCAGCTCACCGGGTCAGCCGACGCGCGCAGCACCTCCAGGGCCTCGGCTTGATCCCGAGCCGTCTGCAGGTAGATCGCCGGGAACCGGGGCGAGTCGACGAACCGCTGTCCCGACGAGTCGTGCAGGCTGCCTCCGCCGCCGACGAACACGAGGCGGCGTACGCCCGCCCGGCTCAACCCGTCGAGCAGTGCCTTCGCGCCTCGGGGCACCAGCGAGTCGTCGCCCTTGATCGCGACGACGACGGCGTCGTGCCCGGCGACGGCCGCCGCGATCGAGTCCGGATCGGTGACGTCCATCGTGGACCGTCCCAGCGGAGTGAGCCGGTGCCCGCGCTCGGCGACCTCGCGCGCGACCGCCCCACCGAGCCGTCCGCCCGCGCCGACGACCGCGATGCGCCGGGGCAGCTTGGCCAGGAAGCCGTCGATCAGCCGCACCACCTCGGGCAACGCCTCCTCCAGCGCGAAGTGCCCGGTGTCGAACACGTGCACCTCGGCGTCGGGCAGGTCGGCGCGGTACGCGTACGCCCCGGCCTCGGGGAAGAAGGCGTCGTTGCGTCCCCAGAGGATGAGCGCCGGGGGCTGGTGGTCCCGCAGGTACTGCTGCCACCGCGGGTACGCCTCGACGTTGCTCCAGTAGTTCAGCGCCAACGCGATCTGCGCCTGCTCGCGGCCGGGCTGGTCGAGGAAGTGCTGGTCGAGCGTCCAGCCGGCCGGGTCGACGAGCGAGACGTCGGTGGTGCCGCCTTCGTACTGACCCCGGGTCACCGCGAGGGTCAGGATCCCCCGGACCTGGTCCTCGGCCCCGGGCACGCCCGGCCGGTTGGCGATCATGCCCTGGGCCAGCTCCGACAGGCCTTCGGCGTACGCGTTGGCGTTCTGCACGATCAGCCCGGTGACCCGCTCCGGCCGCCGCTCGGCCAGCCGCAGCCCGACGGGGCCGCCGAAGTCGAACAGGTAGAGCGCATACCGCCGCAGGCCCAGAACGTCGGTGAACCGCTCGACGGTGTCGGCCAGCCCGTCGAAGCTGTACCCGTAGTCCGCGGGCGCCTCGGTGAAGCCGAAGCCGGGGTAGTCCGGGGCGACGACATGGTAGCGGGCGGCCAGTGCCTCGATGAGCCGCCGGTACTGATGCGACGCGCTCGGGAAGCCGTGCAACAGCAGCACTGTGGGGGCTTCGGCCGGCCCGGCCTCGCGGTAGAAGACGGTGACTCCGTCGACGTCGGCGTACCGGTGGTGGACCTGCGGGGGGATCGCCAGGGCAGTCATGGCTAATGCCTCTTTCTCGTCGTGATGCATTAGATCTTCGACCCGCTGCACCTAATGCGTCAAGACGCCGAGGTACCATTAGTCGTGTGATCGAGACGACACCGCCGCCCCTCGTCGGGGAGCCGCTCGCGTTGGACCTGGTCAACACGCTGGCCACCCGGCCGGACGGGGTACCGGTGGATCTGCTGAGCGAGCCCGCGTCGGCTGCCGGCTGGCTCGCCGCCCAGCACGGCCTCGGCCGCCTGGCCGCCGTCCGCCCCGGCGACCTGAACCTCGCCGCGCTCCGGACGCTGCGTACGCACGTCGCCGACTGCGTCGAGGCTGCCCGCCACTCGACCGCCCCTGCTCCGGCGGCGCTGGCCGCGCTCAACGACGCGGTCCGGGCGGCTCCGGCGTACGCCCAGCTGAGCTGGCAGGACGGCGCGCTCGTCCGCCGGACCGAACGCAGTGGCGTACCCGGTCGCGATCTGCTCGCCGAACTGGCCGAAGCCACGATGGCCCTGGTGACCGATCCCGCCGTCGTCCGCGTACGCGGTTGCGAGGGTGCGCAGTGCCGGCTGTTGTTCCTGCCCGCCCATCCGCAGCGCCGCTGGTGTTCCCCGGCGACTTGCGGCAACCGGGCCCGGGTCGCCCGGCACTACCAACGCCACCACGGCTGACCGCCCGCACTCCCCGGCCGACCCGGCACACCTGCAGCTAGGTACACCCCAGCGGGTAGCCAGCTGCATTCTGCGAAGGCGGCGCGGGCGGCATCGTCGATCGCATGAAGATCGTCTTCCTCCTCATCGCGTTCGTCGGCGCCGGTCTGCTGGGCGCCGTCCAGCCCGCCACCGGCCTGCCCACTGAAATCCTTCAGCTCACCCAGTTCGGCCCGGCGCTCGGCGTCGCCGTCGTGGTGCTGTTCTGGCCCGCTCAAGTCAAAGCGTTGCTCGCCGGGGCCTTCGGCGGACGCGGCGGTACGCGTACCGGACTGGCACTGGCCGCGACCGCCGTCGTGGTGGTGACCGGTGCGGCCGCCGCCTACGGCCTGATCGGCGGCGACGCCAGCCCGACGATGCCGCAGCACTCGCTGCTCGTGATCGCCGTCGCGCAATTCGTCGGCGCGTGTGGCGAGGAGATCGGCTGGCGCTGCTTCCTGCAGCCCGCGGTGCGTACGCAGTGGGGCGTCCTCGCGTCGTCGACGGCCGTCGGCCTGATCTGGGGATTGTGGCACGTGCCGGTGTTCGCCGAAGGCTGGGCGTACGCCACCGCCTTCGTGGTCGCGACGGTGTCGATGTCGATCGTCCTCGGCGTCGCGCTGGACGGTGTCCGGGCTCACCGGCTGTGGCTGGCCGGGACCTTCCACACCCTGGTCAACCTCGCCATGCTGCTGTTCATGGACGAGGAGTCCGGCGCCGTCGTGCCGATGACGCTGCTGGCCGCGACCTGCGCGGTGGCCGCGGTTGGCTGGCTGGCGAGCCGCGCGACTAGCATGCCCCGGGTGGAAAGTCAGGCGGGATGAGCTGGGCGGCCGCCGGTCGGAGCCTCGCCCGGGGCGGCCTGGTCGCGGTGAC
>NZ_JBFBAZ010000140.1:0-20017 GCF_040682475.1 Hamadaea sp. NPDC051192 | reverse complement strand
TGGGCCGCATCGGCATCCGCGAGGACGGCAGCACCGACCTCGACCCGCAGCCCGCCGACGAGGTCGAGCCCTTGGTCATCGACTGGCGGGCGCCGGCCGCCGAACCGTTCTACCGGGCTACCGCGGCGCACCCGCTCGGCGTGGTACGCCGCCGGATGATCCAGTCCTCGGGCGAGAAGGTCACCGGCGTCGAGGACGACCTGCTGGACCCCGAAGGCGCGCCGCCCGGCATGACGGTCATCGGCGACGGAGCCCTGCTGGCGGCGCTGGCCAAGGCCAAGGGCACCGGCATGCGCGACATCGTCGCCACCATCCAGCAGGAGCAGGACGTCGCCATCCGGGCGCCCGGCAGCGGGGTCACCGTCGTCGAGGGCGGCCCCGGCACCGGCAAGACCGCCGTCGCCCTGCATCGCGCGGCGTACCTGCTCTATTACGACCGTGCCCGGTTCGCCGGCGGCGGCGTACTGATCGTCGGCCCCTCCCCCGTCTTCGTCTCCTACATCTCCGCCGTCCTGCCGTCCCTCGGCGAGGAGAGCGCCACCCTGAAGTCGCTCGGCGAGCTGGTCGAGGGCGTACGCGCGACGCGGGAGGAGACCGCCGAGGTCCACGCGATCAAGGGCTCCCTGCGGATGCGCCGGGTGCTGCGGCGAGCCACCGAGGACGCCGTTCCGGGGCAGCCCCAGGGGCTGCGGATGCGCTTTCGGGGCGACTGGCTCGAGCTGCCCGCCCGTCAGGTCGAGCAGCTGCGCCGCCAGATCGTCCGGGGCCAGCGACGCAACGAGATCCGGGCCAAGGCGTTCGGGGCGATCCTCGACAGGCTCTGGGAGCAGGCGAAGTCGCGGCTGCCCGGCTGGGAGCAGTCCCGGTTCGACGAGGAGCTGACGGAGAACGAGGAGTTCCGCACGTTCCTCAAGCGCTGGTGGCCCCGGCTGCGCCCGATCGACGTGCTGGCCTGGCTGGCCGACCCCAAGCGCCTGGCCTGGTACGCCGAGGGCACGCTGAGCCGCTCCGAGCAGGCGCGGCTGGCCGCCTCGATCCGGCCGGACGACCTGTCGGTGGACGACGTCGCGCTGCTGGACGAGATCGACGGGCTGATCGGCCGGCCGCCGGTGGCCCGCCGCAAGGCCGCCACGGGCTACCGGGTGCTGGGCGTACGCACCCAGGGCGGCGAGCGCGGTCTGGTGGACCGGTCGGACTATCGCGACTACGCGCACGTCATCGTGGACGAGTCGCAGGACGTGACGCCGATGCAGTGGCGGATGATCGGGCGGCGGGGCCAGGTGGCCAGCTGGACGATCGTCGGCGACCCGGCGCAGACCGCCTGGACCGGCGACGCCACGGAACCGGCTCGCGCCCGCGACTCGGCGTTGGGCAGCCGCCAGCGGCACGCGTTCAGCCTCACCACGAACTACCGGAACCCGGCGGAGATCTTCGCCGTGGCGGCGGCCGAGATCCGGCGGATCGCACCGAATCTGCCGCTGCCCAAGGCGGTCCGCTCCACGGGGGTGGAACCCGTCCAGGTCACCGTGCCGCGAAGCGAGCTGCGGCCGACGGTCGAAGCCGCGGTCGCGCAGCTGCTCGACGAGGTCGACGGGACGGTCGGCGTGATCACGCCGGAGGCGTCCACTCGGGACACGGTCGCGGCCTGGCTGCCGGAGTCGGCGCGGCTGCAGGTCGTCACCGGGTTGGCGGCCAAGGGCATGGAGTACGACGGGGTGCTGGTGGTGGAGCCCCGGCGGCTCCGGGAGCTGTCCGGCGCCCGGACCCTCTACGTCGCCCTGTCCCGTGCCACGCAACGGCTGACGACGGTCGAACTCGCGTGACGGGTGGGGCCCGCGGCCCCACCCGCTCTCGGGGAACTCAGATCAGCAGTAGGTCGCCTGCTTGCCGATGACCCGGTAGGGGCAGTCGGCGTACGAGACGAGGAGCAGCACGGCCGTCCGGTTGCGGGTCGTCTGGGTGACGATCTGCTCGTCCGGCGGGTAGAAGCCGCCGCCGCTGCCGGACGCGCCGGGATACATCTCGAAGGTGTACGAGAAGATGTGGTGCGCGTTCCACATCCAGTCGATGATGATGCCGTCGGCGATGTAGAGGTCGCTGGCCTGCTCCGGGGTGTACCCGTTGAGGGCGGCCATCTGCTGGCCGAGGGTGGCGAAGGTGTTCCGCACGTCGGTCGTGACGGTGTTGGTGACGTCGGTCGTGGTGTACCCGTACGGCCACAGCACCAGCTGCGAGTAGGTGTGGAAGTCGATGTTCACCTTGATCTGCTGTACGCCGCCCACGACCCGGCTGTTCACGAAGTTGCGCAGGTTCGCAGTCTCCGGGGCGGAGAACGCCGACGGCCCGCGGTAGGTCGCCGAGGAGGTGCTGCCGGACGAGCCGCCGCAGCAGCCCCACTGGTACGACCAGTTCCGGTTGAGGTCGGTGCCCACATTGGACGAACCGCTGTTGGGCTGGCGGTTCTTGCGCCACGACCGGTAGGAGCCGGTGGCGATGTCGTACTCCCCGCCGTCCGGGTTCATGTCCGGCACGATCCAGATCTCGCGGGTGTTCACCCAGTTCGTGATCTCCGTGTCGGTGCCGTAGTTGTCGATGAACAGGTGCAGCAGGTAGAGCGCCATCTCGACGGTCAGGTGCTCCCGGGCGTGCTGGTGGGCGTTGAACAGCACCTCGGGTTCGGCCTCGTCGACGCCGACGTTGTCACTGATCTTGATCAGCGGCATGTCGCGGCCCTGGTACGAGGTCCCGATCGTGCTCTTGCTCGCGATCGCGGGCTTCGACGCGACCAGCGTGTTGATCTCGGCGACCATCTCGGCGTAGTTGTGGTAGCCGGAGTCCGCCGACGGGAAGTCCTGAGTGGTGACGCCACCGCCGGCCGAGGTCGGCTCGTCGCGTACGTCGGGGCTCACGAGGTAGCCGAGAGCCCGGATCTTCGCGACCTCGCTGGGGGTCGCGGTCACGTAGACCTTGCCGTCCTCGACGCCGTCGATCGCTGCGCCGGTCGCGGCGATCGCGTTGACGTCGGCGAAGTTCTTCGGGCCGACGACACGGAAGTACGCCGTCTCGGCGGCGCTCGGCAGGGGGCTGGGTGGCGCGGGAGCGGCCGTCGCCGGCACGACGAGCACCGCCACTGCCGCGGCGGTGAGCACTGCTAGCAGGCGCCGCGTCCGGGTGGATCTCACTCGGGTCGTCATCGTCTTCCTCCGGGGGTCAGGTGGGGAAAACCGGTAGGTTGGCGCCTACATAGCCATGTATCGAAGATCGTGTCAATAGATAGATCTCTCTTTTAGCAGATCAGGATGATCGCCGACGGCGACTTGCCCGAACGGAGGATCTGGTTCGGAGGCAGACACGCGGGTGGCCCGGTCGGCGCGAGCGCCGGCCGGGCCACCGATTTTCGTCCCCCAGTCAGGTCTCAGGTAGCGGTACAGGTCAGCGTCGGAACGGCATTCGAGCTGGACCACGCTCCGTTGAAGCCGAAGCCGGCGGTGCCGCCGACGCCGATCGCGCCGTTGTAACTCAGGTTCGTCACGGTCACGTTGGCTCCGGACTGGGTGTAGTTGCCGTTCCACAACGAGCTGATCGTCTGCCCGTTGGCGAACGTCCACTTCACCGTCCAGGTGGTCGTGGCGGACGTGCCGGTGTTGGTCACCGTGACGTTCGCCCCGAAGCCGCCCGGCCACTGGCTCGAGATGGCATAGCTCGCCGAGCAGGCCTTGGCCGCCGTCGAGGTCGGCGACGCGCTCGAACTCGGCGAGGTGCTCGCGCTCGGCGACGTCGACGGCGAGGTGCTCGAACTCGGCGAGGTGGAGGCGGTCGGCGACGTCGACGAGGTCGGCGAGACCGACGGAGAGGTCGTGCTGACCCGGTCGGCGACGATGATGCCCCGGCCGTTGGTGCCGATGTAGACCCGGCCGAAGACCCGCGGGTCACCCGTCAGCGCTTCGCCGATGTTGCCGTACTGGTGCTGGTCGTCGTTGATCCGCAGCCAGGTCGCCCCGCCGTCGTACGAGGTGAAGATGCCCCGCACGTTGTCGATCTTCGCGACCGTGAACAGCGTCGGGTAGCCGGTGGCCGTGGCCGACTTGCCGAACCCGATGTTGTTCGCCTCCTGCACGTTGGACAGCTTGGTGAAGCTGGCCCCCGAGTTGGTGGAGTGCCACAACCCGTACGCCCCGGTCGTGTCGCCGCCGGCGAGCCAGATGTCGCCCTCGCGCCCGGCGACGGCCTTGAAGCGTACCGAGCCGACGGTGGGCAGACCGCTGGTGACGGTCGCGGTGAACGACTGCCCGCCGTTGGTGCTCACGTAGAACGTGCCGTTGGCGAAGGCGTAGAACTTGCTGGAGTTGACCCGGTCCGAGGCGACTCGGGCGCCCGAGGGCACCCCGCTCGACGACGACCACGAGCTGCCGCCGCCGTAGCTGACGGCCGCGCCGGCCGGCGCCCACACGATCGAGTTGCCGTTGGCGGCGACCGCCACCGAGCCGCCGCCGGTCACGCCGGACGGCTCCTGGCCCTGGTACCAGTTCGCGCCGTTGTCGCTGGAGATGCCGATGCGGTTGACGTTGGGGTTGGCCGTCTTGTCGACGTTGCCCACGCGTACCACGTAGTTGGGGTTCAGCTCGGCGAAGTCCAGGCTCGTCGTGGACGAGAACACCGGCGAGGTGAACATCATCGACGGTACGGCGTCGAGGTTCGTGTGCCGGAAGCCGTTGATGTCACCGAGTCCGCTGAGCAGGTTGGCCCCGCTCGGCGGGCTGATCAGGTCGAGGACGGCCGTCTCCTCCAGGCCCTTGGCCATCACCTTGATGTTGATCTGACCGCCGGAGTCCCAGGTGGTCAGGTTCTCCGTGCCGTAGATCGTCGCGCCGGTGCCGTACATCAACCGGTTGGAGTTGAACGGGTCGATCTCCACCGACTCGTTCATCCAGCCCAGCTTCGGCGAGACCTCGGGCAGCGACGGGCTGTTGCCGAAGGTCAGCCAGGGCGCGGCCGAGATGTCCTGGGTGTACCGGAAGCTGCGGCTCGGGTAGCTGGTCCAGTCCCAGATCTTCGTCCAGGTCGCGCCGGAGTCCGTGCTGCGCCACATGATCATGTCGGGCCACCAGGAGATCTGGGACGCGACCATGATGGTCCCTGGGTGCTGCCGGTCGATCGTCAGGCCGGCGTACCCGAAGTAGTCGTCCGAGCTGCTGGACAGGACCGGGCTGATCTGCGTCCACGCGCCGGTGGTGATGTTGTACTTCCACACGTCGCCCTTGGCCCCGTCGTAGGGGCCGCCGGTGTCGCTGGTCGCGATGTACAGCAGGTGGTTCACCGGGTCCAGGACGCCCTTGTGCGCGATGTAGCCGGTGGGCTGCCCGGCGATGCGCGACCAGGTCACGCCGCCGTCGGTGCTGCGGTAGACCGTGTTGTCCTTGTCCGCGACGCCGACGTAGATGCCCTGGGTGGTGTTGCCCGAGGTCCCGGTGCTCTTGTCGAAGGTCACCCAGGCGATGCCCTGGTTGTCGCCGAGGTACGCGTCACCGGGCGACTGGACGTAGTTGCCCGGGTTCGGGAAGGCGGTCACCTTCGCCCAGGTCGCGCCGTAGTCGGTGCTCTTCCAGAGCCCGTTGCCGCTGGGCGCGCCCAGGTACAGGACGCTGTTCTTGTTCGGGTCGATGGCCAGCCGCTCCCCCATGCCCCGGCCCGGCATGTTGCCGCCGAGCTTGAACGGCAGCGCGGTGGTCGCCCACGTCGCACCCTTGTCGGTGGAGCGCAGGATCGCGCCGTTGTTGGGGTCCCAGCTGTTGGTGTACATGCCGGCCGCGACGTACACCCGGTTCGGGTCGACGGCGTCGGTGGCCAGGCTGACCACGCCGTTGTAGCCCCAGTTGGTGAACCCGACCCAGTCCAGCAGCGGGATCCACTTCGAGTTGGCCTGGTCCCACCGGTACGCCCCACCGATGTCGGTGCGGGCGTAGATCAGGTTGGCCTGGGACTGGTTGAAGATGATGCCGGGCACGAAACCGCCCCCGACCACCTGCGCGTTGCGGAACGAGTACGGGTCCGACCCGGCCGCGGCGGCCGGCGTGCCGGGCAGTACCTGCGTGACCACCGCGAGCCCGGCCGCGACGAGCGCGGCGGCTACAGCGGAGGCCAGACTTCGCTGCTTCCTGAGCATGAACGGGCTGTCCTCTCTCGACCTAGCCCGCGACCGGGGCGGCCGAGGGCGTGAAAAGGCAAGGCACAGCCCGAGGCACGTGTCCGTGGAGCGTCGCGTGCCGCGGGTGTGGGCGCCCGCGCCGGGGCTACGGCGCGGTTACCCAGATTTCACAATCCCCGGGCACGAGTGTCAATAGTTTGGAGTGCCAACCAACTAGGTCCCGGTCACGGGGCCGGCGCGCCCGCTCGACCGCACCTTCGGGGGACCGAATGCGGTATTTCCACATTGGATAATCGAATCAGTGACGATTCCCCGAGGGCTCGAATGCGTTGCGTAGCAAGCACCCCGGTTGCCATTACCGCATTTGAATGGCGGTCCGGCAAAGGTCTAATGTGCCCCTTGAAAGCCGTAACCCCGGCAGTATGCCGAAAGGCAGGGGTCACCGGGGTCTTCGAACATGTTGAAGGCCCGGTGGCTTGCCTAAGGCAGAGGTCATCCGGGCCGTCTGAAAGAAAGGCTAGCGCATGGAATTTGACCGGTCAAGCTCGATTCATCTTGGCAAACTCCGGCGTGGTTTCTCCTCGCCCAGGATCGCGCCATATGATCTTCTGGCGGCGAACGACGCCCTACGAAGCCTCGATCTGTACGAGTGGAACACCGCAGTCAGCGCGGCATGTTACGCAACGTTGCAGGGAGTCGAGATCGCACTGCGCAACACGGTGCACGACCAGCTGACGGGTTATCACCTCCGCCGGGGGCTGCCCCAGCCCTGGGTGGACGATCCCCTTCGTCTCCTCGACGCGCGGCGCCATGCCGACCTGCGGCAGGCCCGCCAAAGACTGCAGATCCAGGGCTATCCGGCCGAGCCCGACCGCATCGTCGCGGCGCTCTCCTTCGGGTTCTGGAACTACCTGCTGTCCGGCCGGTACGAGCACACGCTTTGGACCCCAGCCCTCCGCCTGGGCTTTCCACATCTGACTCCGCCGCGACGGCACGCGCTCGCCTACCCGGTGAGCCGCTTGCACCGCTTACGCAACCGGCTGGCGCATCACGAGCCGGTGCACGGCCGCGACCTCGCGCGCGATCACGAGGACATGCTGTTCGTCCTCGGCTCCATCAGCCCGACGATGCGGGCGTGGGCGGAGGGGAACAGTGCTCTGCCGGGCGTACTCGGGGTTCGGCCGGCGCCCGTGCGGATCCCGCTACCTCGATGCCCCTAGGCCTCGGCCAGGTAGATCGACCGCAAGGCCTGGACCTGCCCCTCGGTCAGGCCATGAAGCTCCAGATAGGACTGCACCGAACCGTACTCCGCACGTAGTTCGGTCAGGAAGGTCAGGATGACCTCGGGCGGCGTCACGTCCAGATAGGGCAGCAGATCCTTGGCGTCCGGGCGTACGGTGCGGAACCAGGTCATGAACCGCCGCGTCGCCTGCTCGGTGAAGTGGTAGTCCGCCGCGATCGTCTCGTCGGGCACGCCCAGCAGGTCTTCGACGAACGCGATGATGATGCCCGTCCGGTCCCGCCCGCCCAGACAGTGGACCGCCGCCGGGACGGCCGCCGGGTCCGCGAGCAGGCCGATCGTGCGGGCGATGTGCGTACCGGAGGTCTTGGCCGCCTCGTGGTAACGCGCGATGAGGTAGGCCGCCGGTCCGTCCACTTCAGAATAGTCTTCGTCGCGCCACGCGGGATTGTTCAGCGGCACGTTGTGCCAGCTCGAACAGGACCAGCCCGGTGCACGGCCGCCGTGTCGCTCGATCTCCGCGGGCTGTCGCAGATCGATGATGGTACGCACACCCAGCGCACCGAATCGGTCCCGGTCGGCCGGGGGCAACGCCTCGTCGGCGAGTACGCCGAGATTGTCGCTGCGGTAGAGCAGACCGGGCCGGATGGCGCGCCCGTCGCGGGTGGTCAGCCCGCCGAGGTCGCGCAGATTGAAGACGCGGGGGAAGTCGATGAACTCCAGGGGCACCCGGTCAGGGTAACCGAGCCAAGTTACCCTCTAGTTCATGATCACCCCCACCCTGACCAGCCGTTCCGAGTTCCTGGCCGTCACCGGAGACCACCCGTTCGTCGCTTTGTACAGCAGTGAACGGCTTTCGGCGTACCAGGGAGAGAATGCCTGGGTGTGGGTGTCGGATGGGCCCTGGGGAGCGCTGACCGTGGGGCTGGGTGACGGGGCCGCGGCGCTGGACCTGCTCGCGGAGCTGCAGGCGGCGGGCCTGGCTGAGGGCGGCCGGCTGCACGCGCCCCGGGTGCCGCGCGAGGCGGTGCTGGAGCGGTTCGCCGCGCACCAGTTCGGCGAGTGGGACCAGATGTGGTCGACGACGCCGCCGCCCGCCACGAAGGGCGAGGAGCTGGTGGAGTGGCTGCCGGCCGAGGCCGCACCCGACATCGACAAGCTGCTGGACGAGTCGTTGCCGGACAGCAGCGTGCGCCCCGGCAAGGTCGGGGTACGCGACTGGTACGGCATCCGCGAGGACGACCGGTTGGTCGCGGTGGCCGCCGATCGGAGCGCGAACGGCGTCGGTCTGGTGGCCGGCATCGCCGTAGCCCCCGACCAGCAGGGCCGGGGGCTGGGTGCGGCGGTGACGGTGGCCACGACGCGGCGGCTCCTCAGCCGGTACGCGACGGTCTCGCTGGCGGTGATGTCGGACAACGAGCGCGCGATCAGGCTGTACGACCGACTGGGTTACACGTCCGCCGTCGCGCGGACGTCGTTCGACCTGACCTGACGCGTCAGAAGACCAGGGTGTGCTTGGTGTGGTCGACCTTCGCCCGCAGGTAGCGCGCGTTCGAGGTGGACAGGTGGACCTGG
The DNA here is from genome assembly GCF_040682475.1 of Hamadaea sp. NPDC051192. Classification (NCBI taxonomy): domain Bacteria; kingdom Bacillati; phylum Actinomycetota; class Actinomycetes; order Micromonosporales; family Micromonosporaceae; genus Hamadaea; species Hamadaea sp. NPDC051192. The sequence continues at coordinate 11,057 of NZ_JBFBAZ010000140.1, read as the reverse complement.
GTCGGCAGCGTCTCGTCGACCGTGATCCCCGCCTCCTCCAGCTGGGCGACCTTGTCGGGGTTGTTCGTCAGCAGCTTGATCTTGGTCGCGTCCAGCGCCGCCAGCATCTGGGCGGCGGCGGTGTAGTCGCGCTCGTCGTCGCCGTGGCCGAGCGCCCGGTTCGCGGCGTACGTGTCGAGGCCGGCGTCCTGGAGGGCGTACGCGTCGAGCTTGGCGTACAGGCCGATTCCCCGGCCTTCCTGCCGCAGGTAGAGGAGGAATCCGCCGGTCTGCGCGATGTGCTCGACCGCCTCCCGCAGCTGCGGACCGCAGTCGCAGCGCTCGGAGCCGAAGACGTCGCCGGTCAGGCACTCGGAGTGCGGGCGGACCAGCGGGATCGGGTTGTCGCGGTAGTCGCCGAGCCCGATCGCGAGGTGCTCCTTGCCGTCGACCAGGCCGGTGAAGGTGAAGACGTCCGCCGTGGTGGTGTAACCATCCGGGAAGCGGAACGGCACCTTCACCTGGGTCCGGATCTCGGCCGCCGGTGCTTGAACCTTCAAACTCATGGCGTGAAGCGTACCTCTGATTGTTTAACTTTCAAGAAGACGAGGTAGACTGGGGTCTATGACGATCACCACACCACGGTGGCTCACCCCTGCGGAGGATCAAGCCTGGCGCGCCTGGCTCCAGGCCTCCGAGCTGCTCGAGGACCACCTCGATCAGCAGCTCCAACGCGACAGCGGCATCCCGCACGTCTACTACAGCCTGCTCGCCTGGCTCTCCGAGGCGCCCGACCGGCAGATGCGGATGACCGAGCTGGCCGAGCAGTCCAAGATCACCCGAAGCCGCCTCTCCCACGCCATCTCGCGGCTCGAAGAGCGCGGCTGGGTCGCGCGGACGAGTTGCCCCTCGGACAAGCGGGGACAGATCGCGCAGCTGACCGAGGAGGGGATGGCCTTCCTCGAGAAGGCGGCCCCCGGTCATGTCGAGGCGGTCCGCGCCGCCGTCTTCGACGCCCTCACCCCCGACCAGGTACGCGCGTTCGGCGACGCCTGTGCGGCCATCGCCGCCCGGCTCCACGCCGGGACCGCCGTGCCCTGGCATCGCTGACGGTTCTTCCCACTCGACTCTGATCTCCGGAAGGTGGCCTACCCTTCCGGGGTCAGGTGGCGTACGTCATGCTCCGGAGATCACCGGTCGCCCCACACGAGACGCGGCGCCGGTCCGGCTACAGTTCTCCGGTGACACAGATCGACCCCGACCGCCTCAAGCTGGCGCTGGAGGTGCTGGCCGAACTCGACGAGCTGCCCGTCGACCACCCGGACGTGGAGGCGGCCCGCCGAGCGACCGCCCGCCTCTACAAGATGGTGAAACAACGCAAGCGCCAAGATCGGCGTGCCGCGGTGACCGCGAACGACCGCGCCGTCACCGAGGCCACCGCGACCGGTGCGCCCGGCCGGATCGACGACGAGACCGCCGGAGTGTTCGGGCTGACCTCGCCGACGCAGGACTCCGTCACCGCCGGCACGTTGTTGCGGGCGCGGTCCTGCTACACCTGCAAGCAGCGGTACACCACGGTGGACTCGTTCTATCACCAGCTCTGCCCGAACTGCGCCCAGCTCAACCGGGAGCGCCGGGACGCCCATGCCGACCTGACCGGCAAGCGCGCGCTGCTCACCGGCGGCCGGGCGAAGATCGGCATGTACATCGCGCTGCGCCTGCTTCGTGACGGTGCGCACACCACCATCACCACCCGGTTCCCGGCCGACGCCGTACGCCGGTTCTCGGCCATGCCCGACAGCGCCGACTGGCTGCACCGACTGCGGATCGTCGGCATCGACCTCCGCGACCCGGCCCAGGTCGCCGCGCTCGCCGACGACGTCGCCGCCCAGGGCCCGCTGGAGATCTTGATCAACAACGCCGCCCAGACGGTACGCCGCAGCGCCGGGTCGTACTCGCAGCTCGTGACGGCCGAGTCGGAGCCGCTGCCGACCGGTCCGCTGCCCGAGCTGGTCACCTTCGGGCACAGCCTGGAGCGCAACCCCGCCGCCATGATCACCAGTGGCCGGCAGAAGCTCACCGGCGAGGACGTGGCCGCGCTGGCGCTGCTCAGCGGGTCGGCCTCACCGGCCCGGATCGCCGACGGGACCGCCATCGACGCCGGCGGCCTGGTCCCCGACCTCGCCCGCGAGAACAGCTGGTCCCAGGTCATCCACGAGGTCGGTCCGCTGGAGCTGCTCGAAGTGCAGCTGTGCAACGTGACCGCGCCGTTCGTCCTCATCAGCCGGTTGCGGGCGGCGATGGCGGCGTCCACGGCCCGCCGGAAGTACGTCGTGAACGTCTCCGCGATGGAAGGCAAGTTCACCCGCGGCTACAAGGGCCCCGGCCATCCGCATACCAACATGGCCAAGGCCGCCCTGAACATGCTGACCCGCACGAGCGCGTCGGAGATGTTCCAGTCCGACGGCATCCTGATGACCAGTGTGGACACCGGCTGGATCACCGACGAGCGGCCGCACCCGCAGAAGATGCGGCTCGCCGACGAAGGCTTCCACGCCCCGCTCGACCTCGTCGACGGCGCGGCCCGGGTGTACGACCCGATCGTGCGCGGCGAGGCCGGCGAGGACGTGTACGGCTGCTTCCTGAAGGACTACTACCCCACCGAGTGGTGACGCCTTCGCGTGGCCCTTTCGCGTGATCAGTCAGAGGTGGCCGCGTCCAGGGTTTGGGCCAGTAGCAGCATCGTGGTGACCGGGCCGACGCCGCCCGGCACCGGGGTCAACGCCCCGGCGGTGGTCACCGCCGGATCCACGTCGCCGGTCAGCCCGCCGTCCGCGGTCGGATTGGTGCCGACGTCGATCACCACCGCGCCGGGCTTGATGTGGTCCGCTCCGATGAGGTGCGCCCGGCCGACCGCCGCCACCAGCACGTCGGCCTGCCGGCAGACGGCCGCCAGGTCACGCGTACGCGAATGCGCCACCGTCACGGTCGCGTTCTGGGCGAGGAGCAGCAGCGCGGCCGGTTTTCCGACCACAGTGGAGCGTCCGACGACGGTCGCGGCCACGCCCTCCAGCGGCACGTTCTCCGCCAGCAGCAGCTCCAGCACGGCACGTGCCGTCGCCGGGGCGTACGCGGGCAGCCCAGCCGCCAGCCGGCCGAGGCTCGCGGGATTCGCCCCGTCGACGTCCTTCGCGACCGGGATGTGCTCGCCGACCTGGTCGAGCGTCACCCCGTCGGGCAACGGGGTCTGGCAGATCAACCCGTGTACGCCGGGATCGGCGCCCAGTTCGGCCAGCGTACCGGCGACGTCGTCCCCGGCCGGCCGGTCGAGGGTGACGATCCGGCAGGTCACGCCCACCTTCTCGGCGGTACGCGCGATGCTGCGCACGTACCAGGCGGTCGCCTCGTCGTCGGTGGGGACGACGACCGCGAGCGTCGGGTCGACCCCCTGCGACCGCAGTTCGGCCGCCCGCGCGGTGACCTGCTCGCCCAACCGGGCGGCGTGCGCCTTCCCGTCGATCAGCCTCACGACGCCGCCCCGCCGATCCGGGCGCGGACGGTGGCGGTGATCCGATCGGCGCGGCCCACCGCGCTCAGGTAGCCGGCCAGCTCGGCGTCGAGCGCCGCCGCCACCGAGCGGTCGGTCAGCGCCGTCGTGTTGACCTCGACGTTCACGGCGGCCGAGGAGAGCGCCGCCCGGGCCGCGTCGGCAGCGACCGCCACATCGGAGAGGACGTTGACGTTGGCTCCATCCAGGATGGACTCGGCCAGCTCGATGACCTCTGCCGCGACGGCGGCGAGCCGCAGCGGCACCCGGGCCGCCCCGCCGAGCGCCTGCTGGATCGCGGCGCTACGGCCGGCCTTCTCCGTGTCGGTCGCCTTGGGCAGCCGGTACGCCTCGATGACCGCGCCGAAGGCGGCCTCGTCGGCGTCGGCCAACTCTGTCGCGAGTCTTCGCAGGTGGGCAGCCCGTTCGCGGGCGGCCGCCATAACGGTTTCGTGGTCGGCGTACCGGGGATTGCCGATGGTCAACTCGGTCACCATGCCCACGAGGGCGGCGCCCGTGGCGGCCATCAGCGCGGCCGCCGCGCCACCGCCCGGGGTCGGCTCGCCGGACGCCAGGTCACCCAGCCATTCGGAGATCGTCTGCTGCACGGTTCCAGCATCCCAGATCTCCGGTGACCAACCGGCCAGGCCTCGCTACTCTCGGCTGCGTGGAACAGGTCGAGGTCCGAATTCTCGGGCCTGTGCGCATCGCGGGCGGCGACGGGGTGAACCCGGTCGCCAGTCTGCGCGCACGGGCGGTGCTGGCCACCCTGGCTCTGCGGCACGACCAGGTCGTCTCGGCCGATGAACTCGTGGAGGCGGCGTGGGGCGGCAGCGCGCCCCGGACGGCCGCCAATCAGGTGCAGATCGCGATCTTCCGGCTCCGCCAGGCGCTCACCGGCGCCGGAGCCGATCCGCAGGCCGCCATCGTCACCCACCCGCACGGGTATCAGCTCGACAGCTCGATCGTCGGCCTCGACCTCATCGCCTTCCAATTGCTCGCGCGCGCCGCCGAGCAGGCCGCCGGGCTCGGCGATTGGGCCGCCGCCGCGAGGCAGTACGAGGACGCGCTGCGCATCTGGCAAGGGCACGCCTGCCAGGACGTCGACTCGGTCCACCTCGCCGAGGCCGTGTCGGGGTTGGCCCAGGATCGCCGGGAGGCGGCCGAACGGCTGGCCGCGGTCGAGGTGCTGCTCGACCGGCCGGCCGCCGCCCGGATCGCCCGCCTGCTGACCGACGACCCGCTGCGGGAACGGCTCTGGTACCTGCTGATCCTGGGCCACGCCCGCAGCGGTCGCCAGGCCCAGGCCCTCGACGAGTACCACCGGGCTCGCCGGACGCTCGTCCGGGAACTGGGCCTCGAACCGGGGTCCGCCCTGCGGGAGCTGGAGCAGCAGGTGCTGCACGGCCGGCTCGACGAGGCGTCCGAGGTGGTACGCCGCTGGCTGCGCGGACCCGCGCCGGACACCCCGACCGGGGTGTGGCAGATCCCCGCCGACATCCCGGACTTCACCGGGCGTACGGCCGAGGTGGACCGGATCTCGGCGCTTCTGCGGGCGGAGAACGATCATCCGTCCGTGGTCTGCGTCGCCGGGCTGGGCGGCATGGGCAAGACCACCCTCGCCGTACGCGTCGCCCGGGGCCTGCAAAGCCGCTTCCCCGATGGCTGCGTCTTCTTCGACCTGCGCGGGACGGACACGCACGCGCCGGACGCCACGGACGTGACGGCCTCCCTTCTCCGCGCGATCGGGGTTCCCGGCGAGGCCGTCCCGGCGAACGCCGAGGAGCGGACCGGCCGGCTCCGCGCCGAACTGACCGGCCGCCGGCTGCTGCTGGTGATGGACAACGCCCGGGACGAGGGCCAGGTCAGGCCGCTGATCCCGCCGGACGGCGGCAGTGCGCTGCTCGTGACCGGGCGGCGCCTGCTGGGCGGGCTTGAGGGCGCTCATCTGCTGGACCTGGACGTGTTGCCGGACCAGGACGCGTTGCGCCTCTTGGGATCGCTGGCCGGGGTCTCCCGGATCGAGGCGGAGGTCGCCGACGCCGCCCGGCTGGTCCGGCTGTGCGGTGGGCTGCCGCTCGCGGTCCGGATCGCGGGCGTACGCCTGGCGCGGCGGCCGTCGACGCCGATCAGCCGGCTGACCGAGCGGCTCGCCGACGAGCAGTCCCGGCTCGACGAGCTGGCCTTCGGGGATCGGGAGGTGCGAGCCGCCTTCTCGGTCAGCCACGGCCGGCTCGAAGCGCGGGCTGCGACTCTCTTGCGCCGCCTGGGTCTGCTACCTCGGCCGGAGGCGCCGAGCTGGGTGGCCGCCGCGCTGATCGACGGGTCGGCGGCGGAGGCGGAGCGGATCGCTCAGCGCCTCGTCGACGCGTCGCTCGTCGTCGAACGCGACGACGGCGAGGACCTGCGTTATCGCCTGCACGACCTGGTCCACCTGTACGCCCGGGAGCAGGCCGACGACGGCGAGGACGAGACCGCGCTGCGCCACGCGTACGCGGCGATGGTGACCGCTGCGCTCGGAGCTGCGATCGGCCTGCCGACCCGGATCCTCCCGTACGACGTTCCAGCGGACGCGCCACGATGGGAACACCCGGAGAAGTGGTTCGAGGAGAACGAGGCACTCTTCTTCGCGGCGATCCGGGACGCCGCCGCCCGGAAATGGTGGCCGGAGGCGGTCGGACTCCATACGGCGATGTCCGACTACGTGACGAAGCAGGCGTACGCCTCGGAATGGGAGGCGATCGGGACGACGCTGCTCCGGTCGATCCCCCCGGCCGACCCAGGTCGCATCGATCTACTGGGGACCATGGGTCTTCAGGCGTACGCCCGCGGCCGCAACCTCGAAGCCATCCCGCTGCTCCGGCAGGCCCGGCGGCAGCACGCCGCCCGCGGGCAGGCTGCCTGGGCCGCCGTCATCGCCGGGCAGCTCGCCGCCGCCCTGCGGCGACTGGGTCAATGGCGGCTCGTCGACGCGGCGATGGACTGGGCCGCCGCCCGGCTGCCCGAGAACCGCTATCCAGCGCAGGCGGCACGGCTCCTGCTGGGCCGGGGCAACGCCATCATGGAGCGGTTCGGCGACCATGCCGAAGGACTGCGCACGCTGGACCGGGCTCGGAAGTTGGCCCGGGCGGGCGGCGACGTCGACGCGATGACCAACATCCTCGGCTCGCTCGGGCTCATGCTCCGGCGTGAGGGCCGGCTCGCCGAGGCGCGCGAGAACCTGGAGGAGGCCGCCGTCCTCGCCGAGCAGATCGGTTCGCACATCGGCGCGTGCATTCTGGGGGCGTACCTGACTCGCGTGCTGGTGGATCTCGGCGAGCCGGATGCCGCGGCGGCAGCGGCCGAGCGGTCCGTGCGGCGCGGGGTGGAAGCACAGAATGCTCGGGCGCTGCGTGAGGCGTACAGCGCTTCGGGGTACGCCGCCTACTCCCGGGGCGACTACGAGTTGGCCGCCACGCACCTCATCGAGGCCGTCGACCTCGCCCGGACGACCGGGCTGCTCGGCTTGGGTGGCGCGTTGTTCCAGCTCGCCAAGACCCGGCTCGCCCAGAACGAGGAGAAGGACGCGCTGGCGCATGCCGAGGAGGCGGAACGCGTCTACCGCGGGCTCGACCGGCCGGAGGCCGACCTGATCGTCGCCTGGCTGGCGTCGTGGCGGCCGACCGGCGGTCGATGAAGCGAGTCCGTGCGTCCCGCGACGGTCGATAAAGGCGAGGCCGTGGCGTCCCACCAGTGGTCGATGAGAAGACGTGACCGCGCCCCAAGGTCGATAAAGCGTGGCTAAAGGGCGGCTGGGCAGGATAGGTGTCGGCAGCGGAGCTGCCGGGGCAGGTCGCCACGTCAAACGGGGGCGTGGCGGCCGCCCCGTAAAGTCGAAACGGTGCGCGACAACATCTTTCAGGACCGGTTGCGGGCCGGCGGCCCGGCGTACGGGGTCTGGTTGAGCCTGCCCAGTCCGGCCGCCGCTCGTCAGCTCGCCCGTGTCGGGGCCGACTTCCTCGTCGTCGACGCGGAGCACGGTCCCATGGGGGCCGAGACGATGACCGCGATGGTCGCCGCCATCGCCGACGCGGGTGGCTGCGCGGTCGTCCGGATCGCGGAGAACACCACCGAGAACGTCAAACGCGCCCTCGACGCGGGGGCCGCGGCGGTGATCGGCCCGATGATCGACACTCCCGAGGAGGCGGCCGCACTGGTCGCCGCGGCCAAGTTCCCGCCGATCGGGCGGCGCAGTCTGGGCAGCGCGTGGGCCGGACTGGCCTTCGACACGACGTTGCCCGGGTACTTCGCCGAGGCCAACACGAAGACCCTCGTCATCGCTCAGATCGAGAGCGCCACCGCTCTGTCGAATGTGGAGGCCATCGCCGCGGTGCCGGGCCTCGACGGCCTGTTCGTCGGCCCGGTCGATCTGGCCGTCTCGCTCGGGCTCACGCCCGCGCCGGAGAATCCCGAGCTGGCCGGCCCGCTCGCGGCGATCCGGCAGGCGGCGGCCAGGCACCGCCTGCCGGTGGGCATCTACTGCTCAGACTCCCGGGCGGCGATCGACCGGGTCCAGTCCGGCTTCCAGTTCGTCAACGTCGCCTCGGACCTGGCCGCGTTGTTGCGGGAGGTGCGGTGGCACGTCGGCCAGGTGCGTCCCTGACGGTCCGCGCATCTCCATGATCTCCAGAAGGGTACGCACAGCGCCGGGGCCCGCGTTCCGGCGGCGCGCTGCGAGGTGCCCGTCCGGCCGGACGAGATAGAGCGTGCCCGGCCGGGCGGCGTACGCCTGAGCGAGGTCGCCGGAGTCGGCCGGGTCGATCGTGATCAGCCGGCACGGGACCTGCCCGGGTCGAGCGGGCAGCCAGGTGTCGTGGTGCTCGCCGGTGAACCACAGCGCCACCCAGTCGCGCCCCAGATGGTGCCGAAGCCGGGTGGCCCGGCCCTGGATGACGCAGTCGCCGTCGGGCACCTTGCCGCCCAGGTCCGGTGCCCCCCGCCACTGCCGGGCCGGGCCGTCGTCGGCGAGCACGATGGCGGAGACGGCGTACCGGTAGGGCTCGCTCATACGTCCACTGTCGACCCAGCGGGCAGCGCGCTTCCAGCGGGCGGCCAGACGCAGGACGATCTCCCGCCGCAACCACTGCCACCGCGTACGCGGAGCCATGAACCGCATGGTCGCCGAGACGACCTGCCGATTGTGCTCCTGCGCCGCCCACCTTTCGTCCTGATAGGACTCCAGCAGCGACTCCGGCGCGTAACCGTGCAGCACGGCGGCCAATTTCCAGCCGAGGTTCTCGACGTCCTGCACCGCGCCGTTCATGCCACGTGCCCCGAACGGAGCCACGAGATGACCGGCGTCGCCGAGGAAGAAGACCCGCCGATGCCGCAGCCGGGTCAGCAGCCGCTGATGGAACCGGTAGTCGCTCAACCAGACGAGGTCGTAGTCGACGTCCCGGCCGGCGACCGCGGTCAGCAGCGTACGGATGCGGGCGTCCATCCGGTCCGGCGCGGTCTCGGCGTCGACGTCGACGTCCGCCCCGAGCTGCCAGTCGATGCGCCACACCCCGAACGGCTGCGGATGGATGAGCACCGTGTTGCCGGGATGCGCCGGATGATCGAAGTAGAACCGGGGCTCCGGCGGCAGGTCCAGCTCGGCGCGGATGTCCGCGATGAGGAACCGGTCCGGGAAGGTCTGCCCCGGGAAGTCCAGCCCCAACGCCCGGCGGACCGAACTCCGCGCGCCGTCGCAGGCCAGCACGTACGCCGCCGGTGCGCTGTGCGTACCAGTCTGATCCTGAATCTGAACAGTGACCTGACGGCGGTCCTGGCGCACCGCGGTGACGCGATGGCCGGGCCGCAGCTCGATCAGGGGGTGCGCGCGGGCCGCCGCGAGCAGATGGTGTTCGGTGCGGTACTGCTGAAGGTTGAGGAAGGTCGGCAGGCCGCCCTCGGCCGGGGGCAGAACCTGGGTGAGGATCTCGCGAGTGCCGAGGAAGGTACGCCGCGTCCGCCACGCGACGCCCTCCGCGAGCATCGGGCCCGCGCACCCGAGGCGCTCCCAGACGGAAAGCGCCGTGCGATGGACGGCGATGGCCCGCGAACCGGTCTCGGCCGCGGAACTCAGGTCGCCGGAGTCGATGAGAATGGTCGGGATGCCGTGGTTGGCCAGCTCCAGTGCCGCCGTCAGGCCCGTCGGCCCCGCTCCTACGATAATGACGGTGTCCACGTTGGCCAGAGTGCCCACGGAAAGCGGCTAGCGCCCAGATAGTCACGGATATCCGACTCTTGCCCTGAGGTTATCCACAGGGCGGACATCCAGTGTTTGCCGAGGTTGCCCCACGGTGTCAGGATCTTGACCGATCGGGCCCGACCGGCGGCCCGCGGATCTGGGGAGACCAATGCGCAGAAGGACCCTGCTGGGCAGCACCGCCGCGGCCGGAGTCGTCGCCGCGACCGGCGGCACGGTGGCCGGCGCGCTCGTCGCCGCCGAACCGGCCGCCGCCGCGGAATACCTGGTGGCCACGACCGAGCAGAAGACGAACGACGTCCTCGTGTTCAGCCACTCGACCACCTCGTGGACCGACTCCAACGTGCGCTGGCGCTGGTCGGCGCCGTCCGGGTCGACCTGGACGAACCTGTCCGACGTCAAGCGCCGCCCCACCGCGGCCTGGGGCGACGTCGTGCTGGTGACCGCGTCCGGCACCGCCTCGGCGGGCGGCAAGGCGGCGATGATCGACCAGAGTTCGAAGAGCGTCGTCTGGAGCGCCACCGTGCCGGGCAACCCGCACGCCGTCGAGCGCATCAAGAACTACGGCGCGATCGTCGTGGCGTCCTCGCGGGCCCGGCAGTACAGCAGCTCGTTCGTCGACGGCGGCGGCCTGAGCCTGTTCATCCCGTCGAGCAACGGCGGCAAGCCGGGCACGTCCTACAGCGGCTCGGTGAAATACGGCTTCGAGGGCGCGCACGGCGTGCTCTACGACACCACCAGCGGGCTGCTGCTGGCCGTCGGCAAGGGCGAGCTGCGGGCGTACCACCTCGTCGTGAACAGCAGCGGGCACCTGACGGGGCTGAAGCTCGCCTGCAAGACGACGTTCTCCGGCACCGGGCACGACCTGCAGCCCGACTACGCCTCCGGCAAGTTCTTCTACACCGTCGGCGGCACCGGCGCGAACCACGGCGTCTGGGAGGTCAGCCTGCTGTACGCCGGCTCGAGCTGGGTGTTCAGCGGCAAGAAGCGGATCAGCACCTCCACCTACGTCAAGGCGTACGGGAGCCTGCCGAACGGCGTGCGGTTCTACGTCGACGCGCCCAGCGAAAGCCAGTACTGGACGACGTCGGTCGGCTTCTCCAGCGGCGGAGCCGGCAAGCGTACGGGTGCGAAGTTCTACAAGGCCCGCTACTGGACCACCGCCTTCGTCTAACCCGCCCACCCCCGTCCCCCTTCTCCCCCCTTCTCCCCCCACCCCCGCCCACCCCCGCCCACCCCCGCCCACCCCCGCCCACCCCCGCCCACCCCTGCCCCACCCCCGTCTCTCCCCGTTGATCATGG
>NZ_JBFBAZ010000139.1:0-20099 GCF_040682475.1 Hamadaea sp. NPDC051192 | reverse complement strand
CTTCGACGTCGGCGTCGACCTGGCCGGGGTGCCCGGCGGCTATGCCGCGATGTCCGACCGGACGGCGCTGAAGGTGCTGGTCCGGCCGTGAGTGACCTGGGCTCTGGCGCGGTGACCGCGCGTACCACTATCGTGACCGCCGTGGAGGAGACAGACCGGGCCATCGTCGCCGCGCTGACCGCGGACGGCCGCATGTCCTACACGGACCTGGCCGAGAAGGTGGGACTGTCGGTCTCCGCGGTGCATCAGCGGGTCCGCCGGCTCGAGCAACGCGGCATCGTCACCGGCTACGCGGCCAAGGTCGACTACGAGGCCATCGGGCTTCCGCTGACCGCGCTGGTCGCGATCCGCCCGTTCGATCCGGCCCAGCCGGACGACGCCCCGGAGCGCCTGTCGCACCTCGCGCAGATCGACTCCTGCTGGTCCGTGGCGGGTGAGGACTTCTATCTCCTGCTGGTACGCGTCGGGTCGCCGACTGAGCTGGAGAAGCTGCTGGCGGAGATCCGGTCGGCGGCCAACGTCATCACCCGGACGACGGTCGTGCTGTCGACGCCGTTCGAACAGCGCCCGCCCGCGGTCTCCTGATCGCTCCCGCTCAGCTTGAGTAACTGAATGAGCTACTTGCATTCTGGAAGTTGCACCCCGCAGCGAACCATGCTGAAGGCGTGACCATCGTCGTTCCGGAGCTGCACGTTCCGGTCGAGTTACGCCTGAGCCCCTACGCCGACCGCGCCGACGAGGCCTGCCGCGCCTTCCTGCGTGACCACGCGCTGGCCCGCGGACCGGCCGCCGAAGACTACGTCCGGCGTACGCGGTTCGGCGCGCTCGTCGCCGGGATGTATCCGGACGCCACCGCGCCCGAGCTGGCCCGGGTGGCGGAGTGGATGGGCGCGTGGTCCATCATGGATGATCAGCTGGAGCGGATCGGCCCACAGGAGCCGGAATCGGTGGTGGCACGGCTCTGCGCCGCGATCGCCTCCTGGTTGGACAGTCCCGGCAGCGGCCCGCTGGGCCGGGCGCTGTACCAGACCTGGGAGCGCATCGCCGGCACCGCCTCGGAGGCGTGGCAGCGGCGGCTGCGGGCGGAGTTCCGGCGGCACCTCGACGGCTGCGAATGGGAAGCGGCCCAGGTGCGCGGCGGTGGCGTACCCCGGCTGCGGGACTATCTGCGCTGGCGGCCGCTGTTCTTCGGCGCGTACGTGGCCCTGGCCCTCGGCGAGTACGCCGAGAACCGCGAACTGCCCTCGGCCGCGGTCGGCGATCCGCTGCTGCACCGGGCGGTCACCATCGGCGTCGAGCTGATGATCATCTCCAACGACCTGCTCTCCGCCGACATCGAGGCCGAGCAGGGCAGCCGGGTGAACCTGGTCGCGATCGTCTCCGAGGAGCAGCGCTGTTCGCCGCAGCAGAGCGCGTACCGGCTCGCCGAAGGCTATGAACGGCGGCTGGCGGCGTACCGGGTGGCGTACGAGGATCTGCGGACGCACTGCGAGGGCCTCGACCCGGCCGGCAGCGCCGCCGTCCTCGCGTACGCCCGCGCGCCGCTGATCTGGACCCGGGGGCAGATCGCCTGGTCGACCGGCAATCCGCGGTACTCCGCCGACCGGGCCGCCTTCTACGCGGCTATTCCCGATCACCTGGGCGCCGTGGTCGCGGAGGTCGACGCGCAGCTGGGGTGAAAATCGCCTCTCCTGGGTAGTGGGCCAGGATGCTGACTGCGGGAGATGCCGTCGAGAACCGCTATCGGCTGGTGAGGAAGCTCGCCTCCGGGGGCATGTCGGACGTCTGGGTCGCTACCGACGAGACCTTGGCTCGCCAAGTGGCCGTGAAGGTGATCGTGCCGCGGCTGCTGGCCCAGCCCGGCTTCGGGGAGCGCTTCGCCGCCGAGGCGCGTACGCTCGCCGCGCTGCACCACCCGGGCATCGTCGCCGTCTACGACTACGGCGAGGCGGACGTCCCGGACGGGCGGATCGCGTACCTGGTGATGGAGCTGGTCCGAGGTGAGCCGTTGAGCCGGCGGCTGGAGACCGGGCAGCCGCTCGACCCGGGTCAGACGATGCGGATCGTGGCGCAGGCGGCCGAGGCGCTGGAGGCGGCGCACCGGGCGGGCGTGGTGCACCGGGACGTGAAGCCGGCCAACCTGCTGCTCACGGAGGTCGGCGAGGTCATTCTGGTCGACTTCGGCGTGGCCAGCTCGGCCGGGTCGGCGGAGCTGACCCAGCCCGGCACCGTGCTCGGGACGGCCGCGTACATGGCGCCCGAGCAGGCCACCCGCAAGCCGCTGACCGGCGCCGCCGACGTGTACGCGCTGGGCGCGGTGGCGTACCACTGCCTGACCGGGCATCTGCCCTTCTCCGGGCCGGACGCCGTGTCGGTGGCCCTGAGCCAGGTACGCGATCAGCCGCCCCCGCTGCCCGAGTCGATCCCGGCGCCGGTACGGGGGGTCGTCGAGCGGGCGATGGAGAAGGACCCCGCCGCCCGGTACGCCAGCGCGGCGGCGTTGGCCGCAGCCGCCCAGGCGGCCCGGAAACCGAGTCCCGGGGTGACCGCGACGGCGACCATGCCGACGGCCAACTTCGCCGCCCGAGCGGCCGTGCCGACCTATGAGCCGGTCTACGACCCCGTCGACGATCCGGCCGGCCTGCCGCCCAAGGGCCGCAAGCGCTGGGCGCTGACGGTGGGCGGGATCGCCGCGGTCGGCGTGGCGGCGTTGGCGCTGGCGGCAGGCCAGCTGGGCGACGACCCGCCCGCTACGCCGACCCCGACGACCTATCCTTCGGCGAACGCGCGGACCAGCGTCGGTGGCAGCGCACCCGCCCGGGCCACCAACGTCACCCAGGCGACCACGGGCGCACCCCGGACGACGACCGCGCCCCGGACGACGGCGGCGAACCCGACGCCGAAGGCCACGACGGCCGCGCCACCGAGTCCGACGGCCGCGCCGACGACGGAGCCCGCCACCCGGCCGTCCTCGGCGGCCTCGCCCGCGCCGTCCAACGCCCCATGATCGTCGCCGCCGTGATCGCCGGCCGCATGATCGTCGCGGCTACGCTCGGGCGGTGACGACCCTCTACGTGACGGATCTGGACGGCACCCTGCTGAACTCCGCCTCGGCGGTCAGCCCCACCTCGGCGAAGATCATCAACGACCTGATCGGGCACGGTCTGTGGTTCACCGTGGCCACCGCCCGTTCGCCGTACACCGCCTTGCCGATCCTGGGCGAGCTGGACCTGCGGCTGCCGATGGCCTTCATCAACGGCGTGTTCATCTACGACCCGATCAGCCGGACCGAGCTGGCCCGCAACCTGATCCGCCCGGAGACCGCCGCCGCAGCCGTCGACGTCCTGCTCCGGCGAGGACTGCGGCCACTGGTGTTCACCATCGACGCCGGCGGCCACCACCGCATCCACCACCTCGGCGAGAAGAACGCGAGCGAGCAGAACTTCACCGCGGTCCGGCTGGCCCGGGGCGACCGGCGATTCCAGCTGGTCACCGACTTCGCGCAGGCGTTGTCGGAGGAGATCTTGACGGTGATCGCGATCGACACGCCCGGCCGGATCGATCCGGTCCTCGCCGAGCTGCCCGCCGACCTGTACGCCCACCTCGGCCCGGACCGGGGCGTGCCCGGGTACGCCTGGCTGGAGCTGTGCCATCCGCTGGCGAACAAGGCGGACGCCGTCCGGTTCATCCGGGATCATGTCTCGGCGACCCGGTTGGTGTGTTTCGGGGACAATGCCAACGACCTGCCGATGTTCGCGATCGCCGACGAGAGTTACGCCGTCGCGAACGCCACCGAGGCGGCGCTGGCGGCCGCCGGAGGCACGGTCGGCCCCAACGACGAGGACGGGGTCGCCCGCCACCTCCAGCGCCATCTCCGGGCGAGGTGACCCGATCTGGCCTAGCGTAAGGGTATGGACAGGCACAAAGTGGTCGTCGTCGGCGGGGGATTCGGCGGCCTGTTCGCCGCCAAGACCCTGGACCGGGCGCCCGTCGACGTCACGTTGATCAACGGCACCGCGCATCACCTGTTCCAGCCGCTGCTCTACCAGGTCGCCACCGGCATCCTGTCCGAGGGCGAGATCGCGCCCCCGCTGCGTGAGGTGCTGCGCCGCCAGCGCAACACGCGGGTGCTCATGGGGTATGTGACCGAGGTCGACGTCGAGAATCGGCAGGTGAAGGTCGTCGCCCCGGGCACCTCCTACACGGTCGACTACGACTCCCTGATCGTCGCGGCCGGGGCCGCTCAGTCCTACTTCGGCAACGACCAGTACGCCGTGTATGCCCCCGGGATGAAGAGCATCGACGACGCGCTGGAGCTGCGCGGGCGCATCTTCGGCGCGTACGAGCTGGCGGAGCTGGAGACCGATCCGCAAGCGATCGAACGGTGGCTGACCTTCGTCATCGTCGGCGCGGGCCCGACCGGCGTCGAGATGGCCGGGCAGATCGCCGAGCTGGCCCACCGGACGCTGCGCGGGGAGTTCCGGCACATCGATCCGCGCAAGTCGAAGATCATCCTGGTCGACGCGATCGGCGCGGTGCTCCAGACCTTCGGCGACCACCTGTCCGGCCGCGCCCAGCGACGGCTGGAGAAGATCGGCGTCGACGTGCAGCTGAACACCAAGGTCGTCGGGGTGGACCAGACCGGCATCGAGGTCGAGACGCCCGAGGGCCGCCGCCGCATCGAGTCGATGACCAAGATCTGGGCGGCCGGGGTGTCGGCGCCCGCGCTGTCCCGGCAACTGGCCGAAGCGGCCGGCGGCGCCACCGACCGGGCCGGGCGCATCCTGGTCAACCCGGACTGCACAGTGGCCGGTCATCCCGAGATCTTCGCGATCGGCGACATGATGTCGCTGAACAAGCTGCCCGGCGTCGCCCAGGTGGCGATCCAGAGCGGCAAGTACGCCGCCAAGCAGATCATCCGCCGGGTCAAGGGGCAGCCGCCCGGCAAGCCGTTCCACTACCGCGACAAGGGCAGCCTCGCCACCATCTCCCGGTTCTCGGCGGTGGCCAGCGTCGGTCACCTGCGGTTCAGCGGCTACATCGGCTGGGTGTTGTGGCTGGTCGTGCACTTGATTTATCTGGTCGGCTTCAAGAACCGCTTGATCACGCTGGTGCACTGGGCGATCAGCTTCGTCGGACGGAAGCGGTCCGAGCGAGTGTCGAGTATCCAGCAGGTCTTCGCCCGCCGCGCGATGGCCGAGTACGGTAATCCGGTCTACGCGCGATTTGGAAAGTCGTCGGAACACGACGACTGAGGACGTTTGAGACCGTGAAAGTGGGTATGGAACGGCGCATGTCGACGGATGTCGCGCAGATCGGCACGCCGGCCGAATACGTCCAGGCCCTCCGTGCGCTGCGGGAGCGGGCTCAGCTCAGCTATCGCGAGCTGGAGGAGAAGGCCTCTGCGCTGGGCGAACGGCTGCCGCGGGCGACGATCGCCCAGGCGCTGTCGCGGGGGCACCTGCCCGGCGAGGAGATGATCGCGTCGTTCGTGCGCGCCTGCGGCGAGGACGCCCTGGCCGTCGAACGCTGGCTGGTGGCGCACCGCCGCCTCGCCCAGGCCGATCTCTCGCACGCGGTCGAGCGGTGGGTCCATTCCCGCTGGCAGGTGCGGACCGACAAGCCCCGGCCCGATCTCGCGAGCGCCGTCGAGAACTGGCTCGTGACGCGCTGGCGCAAGACGACGCCCAAGGCCACCACCATCGGGTACGCCGAAGGCCGGTTGGCCGAAGCAGCGGCCCGGTCGCAAGGGGGACGCTGGCGGGGGTTGCACCGCCGTTCCCGGCGCGGCCGTTCCGACCCCTAGACCGTCGCCGCTTCCGGCGTACGCAGCAGGTCCCGGATCTGCCGGGCCGCCGCCCGGCCGGCGCGGTTGGCCCCGACCGTGCTCGCCGACGGTCCATAGCCGACCAGGTGCAGCCGCGGCTCGCTGAGAACCCGGGTGCCGTCCATCCGGATGCCGCCGCCCGGCTCGCGCAGCTTCAACGGCGCCAGGTGGTCCAGGGCGGCCCGGAACCCGGTGCACCACAGGATGACGTCCGCCTCCGCCGACGTCCCGTCGGCCCACTCGACCCCGTACGCCGTGATCCGGGCGAACATCGGCAACCGGTGCAGCACGTCTTTCGCCAGCGCTTCGCGTACCACCGTGGTGTAACCGAGACCGGTGACGCTGACGACGCTCTGCGGGGGAAGACCCGCGCGGACCCGCGCGTCGACCTCAGCCACGACGGAGCGGCCGGTGTCCGGCGTGAACTCGCCGTCGCGGAAGACCGGCGGCCGGCGCGTGACCCAGACGGTCTGGGCGGCCACCCCGGCGAGATCGGACAGCGCGTGGACGGCGGAGTTGCCGCCGCCGACCACGACGACACGCTTGCCCGCGAACTCCTCCGGACCCCGGTAGTCGGCGTAGTGCAACTGGCGGCCCTGGAACTCGGCCGCGCCCGGGTAGTACGGCCAGTGCGGGCGGGTCCAGGTGCCGGTCGCGTTGATGACCGCGCGAGCCGCCCACTCGGTCGTGCCGTCCGACACGACGAGCCGGTCGAGTTCCCGGCGAACGGACTGGACCGCGACGGGGCGGAGGACGGGAAGCCCCATCCGGCGCTCGTACGCGGCGAAGTAGCCGCTCACGGCGTCGGCGGCAGGGTCGGATTCCCGCCGATCGGCCGCGTCGAAAGGGAAACCCGGCAGGGCGAAGATGCCGTGCACCTCGGCCATGCTCAAGGTCGGCGACCGATGCCGCCACGCTCCGCCAGGGGTGGTGTTCGCGTCGAGCACCACGAAATCCGTCAGGCCGAAATGGCGCAGGAAGTACGCGCTGGACAAGCCCGCCTGCCCGGCCCCGATGACGACCGCGTCGATCTCCACGTCCTCTACAACCGCCGCACCCGCCACCCCCATCTCCCCCTGTGACCCCCCTCTCCCGCGCGGGGGAACCGCGAGCGTCACACCCCGCTGGCAGTATTCGCGGCATGGAGATGCTCTCGCGGCAGGCCGCGTCCGAAGCCGTCCACGACCTCGGCTGGCGCTACCAGCTGCGTTCGCTGCGGGCCACGATCCCAGCGGCCTCGGTGGCGGAGGCCGTCGCGCTGGCACAGACCGTGGTCGACGCCGCGGGCGGGGCCGCCGACGAGCACCTCTGGCTGGACGTACGCCGTGATCAGCTCCTCCTGGCCGTGCAGACCACCCAGGACGAGCCCTGGGTCACCGAGCAGGACGTCGATCTCGCCCGGCGCATCACCGCCGCCGTCGGCGGGCGTACGCGTCCCGGGGTGCGCCAGGTGCTGGAGATCGCGATCGACGCGCTGGACATCGACGCGGTCCGCCCGTTCTGGCGAGCGCTGCTGGCGTACGCCGACGAACCGGACGGCTCGCTGAGCGACCCGGATCGGCAGAGCCCGCCGGTGTGGTTCCAGCAGATGGACGCGCCGCGTCCGCAACGCAACCGCATCCATTTCGACGTCGCCGTGCCGCACGACGACGCGGCAAACCGGATGGCGGCCGCGATCGCGGTGGGTGGACGGCTCGTCTACGACGCCGAAGCACCGGCGTTCTGGGTGCTCGCCGATCCCGAAGGCAACGAAGCGTGCGTCACGACCTGGCAGGCCCGGGACTGACGACGCCGTCGCCGGTCGGCGGGAGGCGGACTCGTGTCGCGGACGATAGTCTGCGACGGATTTCTGTCGCCGCAACGGGAGGAGCGCGGATGCAGCCGAATCCGCCGCAGCTCGGCTTTCCGCAGCAAGGTCAGCCGCCGTTGCGTGGCGGGCCGGTCGCGTTGCCGGGCAGGCCCAGACCGAGGGCGAACGCCGTCGCCGCGATGATCGCCGCCAGCCTGGCGCTGCTCGCCGCGGCCATGCTCTGCTGGTTCGCGCTGCACGACGTCGTCTACGCCCTCGGGTCGGCCGATCGCTGGTCCAGCCTTGTGCTCCAGAACGTGATCGGTGGCGTCGGCGGCGCCGGTGCGCTCGTGGTCTTGGCGGGGTTCACCTTCGCCCGCATGATTCCCGGCGCCTGGACGCTGTGCGGGCTCTGTGTGCTGTACGTGGTGGTGACCTTGTTCGTGTCGCCGCTGCTGCGGGGCATCTCGGTGCGCGATCAGTTCACATTCGTGTTCGGCTTCGAGAGAAGCAACGGCATCGCCATCGCGCTGGCGGTCATCTTCAGCGTGCTGACAGCGATCACCGCGGCGGTCGCGGGCGCCGTGAAGTCGTACAAGCCGACCAGCGCCGGTCCACCGCGTCCGTGATCCGCACAGCGGGCGGCCAGCCGGGAGCCGGCTAGCCGGCTAGGCGTTCCAGGTCTGGATCACCGGGTCCTCCCGTTCGAAGCCCAGCACGTTCAGCGTCGCCGTCTCCAGCTTGAACAGCGCCCCGTCCTGGGGCGGCAGCCCGAGCCAGCGTGCGGTCAGCACCCGCAGCTGGTGGCCGTGGCCGATCAGACAGACGTCCGCGCCGGCCAGGATCGGGCGTACGCGGTTCAGAATCCGGTCTGCGCGCGCGCCGACCTGCGCGGCCGTTTCGCCGCCCGGGGTCGCGCCGGTCCACACGGTCCAGTTCGTGTCGTGTGCCCGGATCTGCGGCGTCGTCCGGCCTTCGTATTCGCCGTAGTTCCACTCGACCAGGTCGTCGTCGACCTCGATCGGGCCGATCCCGGCCAGCTCGGCCGTCTTCTGCGCCCGTTTGCGGGGACTGCACAGCACCAGCGCGAACGAACGCCCGGCCAGCCGGGCGCCGAGCGTACGCGCCCGGCGTTCGCCCTCCGGGGTGAGGTCGAGGTCGGTGACGGACGTGTGGCGGCCGGTGGCGGACCATTCGGTCTGCCCGTGCCGCACGAGGACGATCTCCCGCATGCCCTCCATCAAACCGTGTCCAGGCGTGTCATGCGTCTGACCTGAGATGAATAGTCTCCTAGGACGGCTTGTCGGACGTTACGCGGATGACCGTGTGGCGAACACGGCTTATCGTG
Source organism: Hamadaea sp. NPDC051192 (assembly GCF_040682475.1). NCBI lineage: Bacteria > Bacillati > Actinomycetota > Actinomycetes > Micromonosporales > Micromonosporaceae > Hamadaea > Hamadaea sp. NPDC051192. Next base: position 11,135 of record NZ_JBFBAZ010000139.1, on the reverse strand, counting down.
GCCAGATGGACGCGACCCCGGAGCAGGTCGCGCGGCGTCTCGGGACCTCGCGCCGACGCGTGGTGTCCGCCGCGCGCCGCCTCGGGGTGGGGCGCGTCGCCGGGGGCGGGTGGCTGTTCTCGCTGGCGGAGGAGGATGCGCTGCGGGCTGAGTTGGGCGTGGACGCCGGCGGTCCGCTGCCGCGCTCGCAGATGCGCGTATTGGCCGAGCTGTCGCTGCGTCCGCGCGGGCTGGTCTCCGCGCGGGCGGTCGCGGAGGCGTGCGGGCTCGCCCCGGCCACCGCCAGCGCCGCGGTCAAGGCCCTGCTCGCGGATGGTTTCATCGTGGTACGCGATGGATCCCTGCACGCGGATGTGCTGCATCCGCGGTGGCTGGAGTTGCGGCCGTTGCTGCGGGAGGTTCGCCCGCCCGAGTCGCGGGGAATGGAGGCCGCATGACTTCGCGTGACGTGGACCTCGCATGACCGAGCGGTTGCCGCATTGGCTGCGGGGTGTGTTGTCGCTGGAGGCCGCGTACCGGTGGCGGGCGCTCGCGACCGAGGGCAGCGATCAGGTGGTCTCCGGTGGGACGGCGTTGGCGGTGCAGCTGCGGCATCGGGTCTGCCACGAGATCGTGTGCGTACCGGCGGGCAGTCTGTTGCGGGAGCCGGTGACGGTCGCCGGGATGGCGGTCGCCTCCGCCGACGACGTGCTGGTGCAGCTGCTGTGGGCCGATGCGGCCGAGCGGCTGGCCGATCTGCGGCAGGTGGAGCTGCGTACGCCGTTGCAGGTGGAGGAGGGGCTGATCCTGCTGGCCCATGTGCGCCCCGAGGTGAGCACCGAGCGGGTGATCTCGGAGTTGTCGGAGGCGGCCGCGGGATTGTCCGGTGACGTGGGGGAGTACTGGGCCGAACGCCTGCCCGAGGTGGCGGCCTCGATGGCCGTACGCGGCTTCGTCCGCCGTGCGGTGGTGCCCCGGCAGCGGGGTCCGGTGCATCGGCCGGCGTTGACGCTGGGCAGTTCGGGTCAGGTGTGGGTGGAGCCGCACGAGCGGGACGGTCAGCAGGTGGCCGGCTACTGGCGTCGTCGCTGAGGCCGGGGTGTTCGGGCGCTGTGGCAGCATGGCCTCGTGGCGACGACGGTTTTCGGGGAAGTGGCAGCGCAGTACGACGACGTCCGGCCGGGCTATCCGGCGGAGATGGCCGACGCGTTGGCCGGGTACATCGGCGGTACGCCGGAGGTGGTCGCGGAGATCGGTGCGGGCACCGGCAAGGGCACCGAGCTGTTCAGCCGGTTGGGGGCGCCGATGCTGTGCGTCGAGCCGGATCCGCGGATGGCCGAGCATCTGCGGGCGAAGTTTCCGCGGGCTGAGGTGGTCAGCGCGGACTTCGACGGCTGGACGCCGGCACGTCCGCTGCCGGTGTTGGCGGGGACGCTGATCTGGCATCTGCTCGACCCGGCCACTCGGTGCGTACGGGCGCATGCGGTGCTGGCGGAGGGCGGTGTGCTGGCCTTGATCGGCCGCAAGCACTCGTTCGCCGACGACGAGCAGCGGGTCGCGTTGGACGCGGCGTTCGCCACCGAGCACTACCCAGTGGTCGACCGGGGTCCGGAGTGGATCGTCGCCGACCTTCGTGACAGCGGGCTGTTCGACGACGTGCGGGTGGTGCGGTTCGACTCCGATCTGGCGCTGCCGACCGAGGCGTACCTGCGGATGGTGCAGACGTTCTCGCCGTTCCGGCTGCGGCAGCCGGACGCTCAGGAGCGGTTGCTCGGCGCGATCCGGGACGCGGTGGAGGCCACCGGCGGCGTCGTGCGCATGCGTCTGGAGACGACACTGAACCTCGGCCGGAGGCTGAGCCTCGACTAGCGGAGGTGAAGATCCGCGACGGGCGGTGCTGCCCGCACCGCATATGCCCCGCCCGTCGCGGAGGCTCGGTCAGTCCTCCTGCTTGGCCCACCAGCGGCGGCCGGACTCGGGGAGGGTGTCGATCGGGTCGTAGTAGGCGTACCGCTTGGTGAGCGCGTCTGCCTCGGTGGCCTCGATCGACGTGCGGTAGTTCTTGGTCCAGTACGAGATGCCGTGGTCGCGGTCGTACTCGGTGACCATGTGGACCCAGCGCTTGCCGACGAAGGGCACGTCGCAGACGATCCGCGGGGTGGCGTAGCCGGGCAGGTAGCCCATGATGTCGTGCTGGAGCTGCTGGGCCTGCCAGACGGCGACGCGCCAGTGCTCGGCGTTGGGGATCATGTCGCACATGTAGAAGTAGTACGGCAGGATGTTCGCCTCGCCCTGGAGCGCGAAGCACAGGTCGAGCAGATCGTGGCTGTCGGCGTTGACGCCGCGCATGAGCACGCCCTGGTTGCGGACGTCGCGTACGCCGACTTCGAGCATGGTGCGGGCGGCCTTGGCGACGATCGGCGTGATCGAGTTCACGTGGTTGACGTGCGTGTGGATGGCCAGGTTGACGCCCCGGCGGCGGGCGGTGCGGGCGACCCGCTCGACGCCTTCGACGACGTCGGCCTGCAGCCAGTGCTGGGGCAGGCCCATGAGCGCCTTGGTGGCCAGCCGGATGTCGCGGATGGTGTCGATCTCGAGCAGCCGCATCAGGTACGCCTCGAGCTGCTTCCACGGCACGTTGGCGACGTCGCCGCCGGAGACCACCACGTCGCGGACGCCGGGGTGGTTCTTCAGGTACGCGATGTGGGCGTCGTAGCGGTCGACCGGCTTGAGTTCCAGCTTGAGCTTCGCGACGGCGGGGGTGGAGTTGCCGACGAGGTCCATGCGGGTGCAGTGGCCGCAGTACTGGGGGCAGGTCGACAGCAGTTCGGCGAGCACCTTGGTCGGGTAGCGGTGGGTGAGGCCTTCGGCGACCCACATGTCGTGCTCGTGCAACGAGTCGCGGGTGGCGTGCGGGTGTGAGGTCCACTCGGGCAGCCGGTCGGAGGCGACCGGGACCATGTAACGGCGGACCGGGTCGGCGTAGAACGCCTCGGTGTACGCCGCACCCGCGGCAGCGCCGGCCGGGACCATGGTGTTGAGCATCTGCGGGGGCAGCAGCATGGACATGGTCGCGGTCTGCTGCTGGTCGGCTTCGAGGTCGGTGTAGAAGCGCTCGTCGAGCAGGTCGCCCATGACGGCCCGGAGCTGCTTGACGTTCTTGACGCAGTTGACCCGCTGCCACTGGGCGTTCTCCCACTGGGCGGCGGTGACGTCACGCCAGCCGGGGAAGCGGGTCCAGTCGGGTTCGACGAGTTCCTTTCGGCGGTACTCGTACGGCTGGCCAGCTTCGGTCGACATCTGCTCCTCCTCGAGCGGTGGGGGTGACGGCGTCACACTACTGGATTATTTTTCGTGTAGGAACTATTCTGCCGGAGAATTTCCGCCAGCGCTCGCAAAGCACCGGCTGTTGTACGTATCAAGGGGAATCAAGGGAGATCTGACGATGACGTCGCCCGTAGGTCTGCACCGGGTCCTCGAGCCGAGCGGCGTCCTGCCGCAGGCGGCTCTGCGGCTGTCCACCGATCCGGCGGTCGGCGCGGACGAGGTGCGGATCGCGATCGAGAAGCTGAATCTCGACGCGGCGAGTTTCCGCCAGCTGTTCACCAAGCATGGCGGCGACGGCGACAAGGTGCGCGCGGAAGTTCTCGACATCGTCGAATCACGCGGAAAGATGCACAATCCGGTCACGGGCTCCGGAGGGATGCTGATCGGCACGGTCGACGCGGTGGGGCCGGACTCGCCGCTGGGCCTGAAGCCGGGAGATCGGGTCGCTACGCTTGTCAGCCTAACCCTGACCCCACTGAACATCATCGATGGTCTCGATCGGTGGGACGGGTTGTCGGAGCAGGTGCCCGCGGTCGGCTACGCGATCCTGTTCGGCCGGTCGATCGCCGCCAAGCTGCCCGACGACCTCGATCCCGAGCTGGCCTTGGCGGTGTTCGACGTCTGCGGCGCCCCGGCGCTGACCGAGCGCGTCGTGAAGAAGTACGAGAACCCGACTGTTGCCGTCATCGGGGGCGCCGGCAAGTCCGGTTCGCTGGCACTGGCCGCCGCACGACGGGCCGGCGCTGTGCGTACCACTGGGATCGTGCCGGTGGAAGCGGAGCGGGAGCGGCTCGTGGCCGCGGGGCTCGCGGACGTCGTGGCGCTGGCCGACGCGCGTGACCCGGTGGCGCTGTCGGCGGCGGTCGAGGCGACGCTCGGACGGCGCGCGGACGTGACGGTGGTCTGCGTGGACGTGCCGGGCTGCGAGCACGGCGCGATCCTGTCCACCGCGGACGGCGGCACGGTGATCTTCTTCTCGATGGCCACGAGCTTCGCGGCCGCTGCGCTGGGCGCGGAGGGTCTCGCGGCGGACGTGACCATGCTGATCGGCAACGGGTACGCCCCGGGGCACGCGGAGCTGGCGCTGGACCTGCTGCGCGAGGTTCCTGGCGTGCGCACGCTCTTCGAGCAGCGGTTAGCGGCAGACTGATCCCATGCCTACCTCTCTGTACACGAACGCCGCCATCCGGACTCCCGCGCTGCCGGTGCACGCCGGACTGTCCGCCCTGCTGGTGGACGACGGGGTCGTCACCTGGCTCGGCCCGGTGGCGGACGCGCCCGCCGCCGACACGGTCGTCGACGTGCGGGAACTGGCCGGCGAGAACGCGCTGATCACGCCGGCGTTCGTGGACGCGCACGTGCACGCCACCGACACCGGCCTGGCCCTGTCGGGGCTGGACCTGTCGGCGGCCCGCAGCGCGCGGGACGTGCTGGACGCCGTCGCGGCGTTCGCGGCGACCCTGCCCCAGGGTGCGGTGCTGCTGGGCCACGGATTCGACGAGTCCGCCTGGCCGAGGGAGGCGCAGGTGCCGCCGACCGCCGCTGAGCTGGACCGGGCGGCGGGTGGGCGGGCCGTCTACCTGTCCCAGGCGTCGATCCACTCCGCGCTGGTCAGCTCCGGGCTGCTCACGCTCGCCGAGGGCGTCGCGGGCTACGACGCGTCCGGCTGGGTACGCCGCGACGCCCACCATGTCGTGCGGGAGGCGGCGTTCGCCGGGATCACGGCCGAGCAGCGGCGGGCCGCGCAACGGCGCGCGCTGGAGCACGCGGCGTCGCTGGGGATCGGGGCGATCCACGAGTGCGGCGGCCCCGGCACCTCGTCCGAGGACGACTTCACCGACGTCCTGGCGCTGGGCGGGCTGCCGGAACTGCCGGAGGTCTACGGGTACTGGGGCGAGCTGATGGGCGCGGCCAAGGCGGTCGACCTCGGCGCGGTCGGCGCGGGCGGCGACCTGTACGCCGACGGCGCGCTGGGGTCGCGTACGGCGCATCTGTCCAGCGACTATCTCGACGGCGACGGCTGCGGGTTCGGCTACGTCACCGCCGACCAGGTACGCGACCATCTGCTGGACTGCCACCGGCACTCCGCCGTTACGGGGCGGTTCGTGCAGGGCGGGTTCCACGCGATCGGCGACGCCGCCATCACCACGGTGCTCGACGGGTTCGCGATGGCGGCGGCCAAGCTCGGCGGCAACGGGGTCAGCGGTGCGGAAGTGCTACGCGAGTCCCGGCACCGCATCGAGCACGTGGAGATCGTGGACAAGGCGCTGATCGCCCGGTTCGTCGAGTACGGCATCGTGGCGAGCATGCAGCCGGCGTTCGACCGGCTGTGGGGCGGCGAGCACCAGATGTACGCCCAGCGGCTGGGGGTGGCCCGGTCGCTGGCGAGCAACCCGATGGGCCAGTTGCACGCGGTCGGGGTGACGCTGGCGTTCGGCTCGGACTCCCCGGTGACTCCGCTGGACCCGTGGGGTTCCGTACGCGCCGCCGTCAACCACTTCAACCCGACGCTGCGGATGAGCGCGAAGTCCGCGTTCGCCGCGCACACCCGCGGTGGCTGGCGCGCCGCCCATCGTGATGACGAAGGCGTGCTCGCCCCGGGCAAGGCGGCCACGTTCGCGGTGTGGCGGGCCCCGGCCGGACTGGTCGGGACCCTGCCGACGCTGCTGCCCGCCCTGCCCGACGAGCCGCTGCCCGACCTGCCGGACTGCCGGTTGACCATCCTTCGTGGAGAGAAGATCTATGGGTAAGTTGCACCTCGACGACGACGTCGTGGCGAAGGCCCGGGAGCTGGCCCGCAGGGCCGGTGCGCCGGTGGTGGACCTGGCGCGCAGCCACACCACCGTCTCGGTGGAGCGGGCCGTGCTGCGGCTGGCCGGGATCACCGGAGCCGACGCGGAGGGCATCCCGTGGGCCAACCGGCTCGTCGACGCCGTCCGCGCCGACACCGGGCTCGGCCAGGGGGTCGCCCTGCCCGTGTTCGACGCGATGCTGTCCGAAGGTGAGACGGACATAACCGTGCTGGCCCAGAAGGCGGCGGCCGGTTCGGTGCGGTTCCGCGTACCGGAGGGCAAGGCGCGCACGGCGGCTCGCAAGGCCGCCGACCGGGCGGTGAAGGCCGGGATCAAGACGATCGACCGCAACCGCGCCGACCGCGACCGGATGATCTCCAAGCTCGGCGATCCGAAGCAGCGCCCCTGGATCTACCTCATCGTCGCCACCGGCGACATCTACGAGGACATTCCGCAGGCGCAGGCGGCCGCCCGCGCCGGGGCGGACGTGATCGCGGTGATCCGCTCGACCGGCCAGTCCCTGCTGGACTACGTGCCCGAGGGCGCGACCCGGGAAGGCTTCGCCGGCACGTACGCCACCCAGGAGAACTTCCGCCTGATGCGGGCGGCGCTGGACGAGTCGTCGAGGGAACTGGGCCGCTACGTACGCCTGACGAACTACGCCTCCGGCCTGTGCATGCCGGAGATCGCCACGCTGGCCGGTCTGCAGCGGCTGGACATGATGCTCAACGACTCGATGTACGGCATCCTGTTCCGCGACATCAACCCGATCCGCACCTTCGTCGACCAGCGGTTCTCCCGGCAGATCCACGCCCGGGCCGGGATCATCATCAACACCGGCGAGGACAACTACCTCACCACCGCCGACGCGGTCGACGAGGCGCACACGGTCACGGTGTCGCAGCTGCTCAACGAGTACTTCGCGCACGAGGCCGGGCTGGCCGACTGGCAGCTGGGCCTCGGCCACGCGTTCGAGATCAACCCCGACCTGAAGGAGTCGTTCCGGCTCGAGCTCGCCCACGCGCTGCTGGCGCGGGAGCTGTTCCCGGACGCGCCGCTGAAGTGGATGCCGCCGACCAAGCACATGACCGGCGACGTGTTCCGCGGCAACCTGCTCGACGGCTTCTTCAACCTCGTCGGCGCCATGACCGGCCAGGGCATCCTGCTGGTCGGCATGATGACCGAGGCCGTCGTCACGCCGTGGTTGTCCGACCGGGACATCGCGCTGCAGAACGTGCGCTACGTCCTCAACGCCTGCGGCGGCCTGCACGAGGACTTCGTCCCGGCGCCGGGCGGCTTCATCCAGCAGCGCGCCCACCAGGTCCTCGACGAGGCCGTGGACCTGCTCGGGGTGATCGAGAAGAAGGGGCTGCTCACCGCGATCGGCGAGGGCACCTTCGGGATCATGAAGCGGCCCGCCGACCGGGGCAAGGGCCTCGACGGCGTCGCCCGGCACGAGGACGGCTACTACAACCCCGCGACCGAGCTGCTGGAGGCGGCCCAGTGAGTTCTGTGATCCGGCCGTACGGTGACACCACCGGCGACGGCATGGTGCAGGTGTCGTTCACCCTGCCCGTGGCGCACGACAAGAAGGCCGAGGGGGCCGCGCTGCAGCTCGCGGCGAAGATGGGCCTGGACCCGGCGATGCTCGTGCACGCCAAGCAGATGGGCGACGGGTTCACCTTCTTCGTCGTCTACGGGCGGGTCAACCACCTGGTCGAGCCGGACAAGGTGCAGGTCGTCGAGCGGGACTTCCCGCTGCTGAGCGCCAAAGAGGTCAACACGGCGGTCAAGCAGAAGATGCGGCGCAAGCTGTCGGTCGTCGGGGCGACCATCGGCACCGACGCGCACACGGTCGGCATCGACGCGATCCTCAACGTCAAGGGGATCGCCGGGGAGAAGGGGCTGGAGTACTACCGGGAGCTGAAGGTGGTCAACCTCGGCGCCCAGGTGACCGTGCCCGACCTGGTGGAGGCCGCGCGCAAGGAGAAGGCCGACGCCGTACTGGTCTCGCAGGTCGTCACGCAACGCGACGCGCACCTGCACAACACGCGGGAGATGTCGGCGGCGTTCCGGGAGGCGATGCCGGCGGCCAAGCGCCCGCTGCTCATCGTCGGCGGGCCGCGGTTCGACGAGCTGATGGCCGGCGACCTCGGCGTGGACCGGGTGTTCGGCCGGGGCACCACGCCCAGCGAGGTCGCCTCGTATCTGGTCCACCGTCTCGTCACGCAGAAAGCGGCAGCCGTCAAATGAGCGTCGGAACGATCGTCACCCACCGCAAGTACGTCCCGTACAGCCACGCGCACTACGCGGGCAACCTCGTCGACGGGGCGTACGCCCTGGCCGCGTTCGGCGACGTGGCGACCGAGGTGTGCATCCAGCTCGACGGCGACGAGGGCCTGTTCGCGTCCTACTCCGACGTGCAGTTCAAGGCCCCGATGCGGGCCGGTGACGTGCTGGAGATCGTGGCGACGGTGACCCGGATGGGCAACCGCAGCCGCACGATCGACTTCGAGGCGCGGGTGGTCTGCCGGGGCCGCCCCGACCGTAGCGAATCCGCCGCCGAGGTGCTCGACCCGCCGATCGTCGCGGTGACGGCGACCGGCACGGTGGTCGTCCCGGCCAAGTGATCGGCACGAGGTGAGAATCGCCTGCGTGGACGTCGGGTCCACGTTCACCAAGGCCGCCGTGGTCGACACGGGCACCGGCGCGCTCCTGGCCACCGCGTCGCATCCGACCACCGTGGAGTCCGACGTGCTGCGCGGCCTGGACGCGGCCGTCGCGGCCACCGGGATCGCCTGCGACGAGGTCCGCGTGTGCTCGTCGGCCGGCGGCGGGCTGCGCCTGGCCGTGGTCGGCTACGAAGCCCTGGTCACCGCCCAGGCTGGGCACCGCGTCGGCCTGTCGGCGGGCGCGAAGGTCGTGCACGTCGCGGCCGGCCCCCTCGACACCGCCGGGCTCGCGGCACTGCGTTCGGCGTACCCGGATGTGATCCTGCTGGTGGGCGGGACCGACGGCGGCGACGCGGAGGTCTTGACCCACAACGCCGGCAAGCTCGCGCGGTCGCGGCTGTCCGCGGGCCGCCACCGCGTCCCGGTGGTCCTGGCCGGCAATCAGGATGTACGCACAGAGCTGACCACGCTGTTCGAAGACGCAGGAACGCCGCTGACCGCCACCGAGAACGTCCTGCCGAAGATCGGGATCCTGGAGCCCGGGCCGGCCCGGGCGGCGATCCGGGAGGTGTTCCTGCGGCACGTGATCGGGGGCAAGCGGCTGTCGAAGGGGCCTCGGTTCGCGTCGCTGGTCCGCGCGGCGACCCCGGACGCGGTGCTGCGCGGAGTGGAGGTGCTGGGCGACGCGCTGGGCCAGGATCTGCTGGTGGTCGACGTCGGCGGGGCGACCTGCGACGTGTACTCGGTGCTGACCCCGGACGCCGAGCGCGCCCACGTACGCGCGGAGGCGGCCGGGACGTTGTGGCGCAGCCGCACGGTCGAGGGCGATCTCGGGATGCGCTGGAGCGCGCCGGGTGTCGTCGACGCGGCCGTGGCGGAGCGGTTGATCCCGTCGCCGGAGGAGCTGGCGGTGGCGGCCGCCCTGCGGTCGGAGCGCCCGGGGCTGGTGGCCGGACCGGACGATCCGCTCGACGGCCGCATCGCGGCCCTCGCGGCCACCGTCGCGGTACGCCGCCACGCCCGCAGCGGCCCCGACCTGCGCGACGTACGCCTGGTGATCGGCTCGGGCGGCGTACTGCGGCACAACTCGCCGGCGTTCGGCCGGGCGGTGCTGCGCACGGCGCTCGCCGACACCGCCGGCGGCTGGGCGTTGCCCCGCGATCCGGCCGTCGTGATCGATTCGGCGTACGTGTTGGCGGCGGCGGGCCTGCTGGCCGACGACCATCCGGCGGCGGCGCTGACGTTGCTCGGTTCGCTGCGCTGACTTCTTGATCCAATCGGGGGACCCCGGCGACGTTTCCGGTCCGTTACGCTCCATCGCTGAGTGTGGGAGCGCTCCCGAGAGGGTGGACATGTGGCGGATGCTCAGGCGCGGACTACGCGCCCACGCCGGTCAGGCGGCGATCCTGGCGACGCTGGGATTCCTGCTGGCCGCGGTCGCCACGGCGGCGCCGGCGTACGCCCGTTCGGCGGCCGGCCGCCTGCTGGTGGCACACGTGAGCGCCGCCGGTCCGCTGCAGCGCACGCTCAGCCTGCGCGGCGAGGTGGTCTTCGACGCCGCCGGTGATCGAGGCAAGGTCGACGCCGCCCGCGCGGCGGCCGATCGGGCCGCGGCCGGCAGCGGCTTGGCCGTCTACACGACATTGCAGATCCCGGCCCGGATCAAGGCCGCATCCGGTCCGCTCGCGGCTCCGGTGGTCAGCCGCGACGGCGCCTGCGATCACCTGACGATCGCCGGCAGCTGCCCGGCCGCGCTCGGCGAGGTCCTGCTCAGCACCGCGGCAGCCGACAAGCTCGGCGTACGCGTGGGCGACGAGCTGACCGCCGACGTTCCGACGCTGTCGGCCGTCCTCGGCTACCGGCTGACGGTCGTCGGCGTCTACCAGCCCGGCGGCGATCGGGCGTACTGGGCGGGACGCTCGGATCTGACGGCCGATCCACGGCGCACCGACACCCCGGTGCTGGCCGGGGCGGACACCGTGCGCGCCATCGCGACCACCGACGCCGCGCTGCTGCGTACGCCGGTCGCCGCGGACGCGGTCAACGGCGTCAGCGTCACCGTGGTCGTGGACACGACGGTCACCGATGCGGCGGCGCTGCCCGCCGACCTGACCGCCGCCCGGTCCACCCTGGACGAGCTGCGGCAGACCCCGCCGGACTCCTTCTTCGCCACCGGGCTGCTGCCGGAGCTGTTCGACCAGATCACCGCCGGGCGGCGGGCGCTCGCGGCCGGAGTGCTGGCGGCGGCCGGGGCGCTGCTGCTGGTGGGCGCGTTCGTGCTGCTGCTCGCGGCGGCAGCGGCGGCCGACCGGCCGGGTCCCCGAAGATGAACTCGCCGCCGTGGCGGGGCGGGCGTCCGTTGGTG
>NZ_JBFBAZ010000138.1:0-20657 GCF_040682475.1 Hamadaea sp. NPDC051192 | reverse complement strand
GCCCGCATTATTGACTTGTCCACAACTTTCAATGATCTGGCGGTGGCTGTCTTCGCGCATCCGCGCAGCTCAACCGGTGAACCGTGACTGCCGTATTAGCCTGGCTCGCATGGACCTTGTTCAGGCTGCGGCGTGGGGTATCGCGGGCGGTATCTCAGCGGGCTTGATCAGCTTCTCGTCGTCGATCGTCGCTGCCGGTCACCGCTGGCCGTGGCATGACAACGGCATGGGCGCTTTTCCATACGCGACAGTCTTCGCCATCGGCCTGATCATCGGTGGCGTGGTCGCCGGAGCAGCACACAATCAGATCACCGGTGAATGGCCGGCCCTCATCATGGGCGCTTCAGCGCCCTCCGTACTGCGAGGCGTACTTACACGCATCGAGGTCGCCGAACGCAAACCGGAAAGCACGGCACATGACCAAGGCTGACCGATGGGTCGGCGGAATCATCGTCGCCGCGAGAACGCGAAGGCCGTGGCTGCGGATCACCGTGCCGCGATGGCTCGCCCGCATCTTGATCGCCGGCGGCGCTCAACGGGCGCCCGATCCCGACGCGATGCACCAGCGCTACCCGACCATTCCGCCCGACAATGAAACCCCTGCCGCACTGCCGTACGACCTGAAGATACACACCGCTTCCATCCACACAGCGGAGCCGAACTCGGCAGCCAGACAGCGCTGGCTTACCCAGCTCGAAAAGGAGCTGGGGACAGATCACGAGGATGTCATCGCCGCCCGCGAACATGTGGCCACCGCACTTGAGACCGACGGCCGGCTACGCGAGGCGATAGCGCTACGCCGCCGCATACTCGCCGACCGCGAACGCACGCTCGGAACAGAAGATCGGGCCACCATCACCGCCAGCAACAACCTCGCCCACGTCTTCGAAGCCGCCGGTCAGACCCAGGCCGCGATAGTTCTGTTCGCCCATACACTGCGCACCAGCGAACGGGTGCTCGGCCCGGACGACGCCGTCACCCTCACCCTGCGCAACAACCTCGGCAGCGCCTACGAGTCAGACGGGCGGCTACACGAAGCGATCGCTCTGCTGCAGCTGGCCCTCGCCGACCGCACACGCATCCTCGGCGGCGACCACCCCGACACCCTCAACACACAGAACAACCTCGCATACGCCTACGCATCAAGCCGACAGCTCGACGAAGCGATCAAGCTCTACCGTCAGACGATCGCCGCACGCGAAGCCGTTCTCGGCCCATACCACCGCGATACCCTCAACTCCCGCTACAACCTGGCCACCGCCCTTAGCCTGTCCGGGGCGCTGGAAGAAGCCATCGCCGCACACCAGCAGACACTGATCGATCGCGAGCTACGGCTCGGCCCGAACCATCCCGACGTCATAACCTCGCATTACGGCCTGGCGATTGCCTTGCAGAAGGCCCGCCACCTGCCAGAAGCTGTTGTGTCGCTGCGCAAGGCGTACGCGCTGAGTTTGGTCGTCCTCGGGCCAGACCATCCCCATAGCCGTCTGATCTTTCAGGCACTCCGCGACGCGATCACCGAACTTTCCGCCCCGCAACGAACCCTCCAAGCAAGGCTCGTGGAGCCGGACAATCACACATAGCCCTCCGATGGCTCCGGCAGGAACTCCACGCCGCGTCGAGCAGCGGATATCAGAACCGTCATACGGCTCCCGCACACTCAGACCATGACGGCATACAGCGGCCCGGCAACACTCGTCCTCTCCGACGGCACCGAGCACCAGGTGACCCTGGCAGCCCGGATCGAGCCCGTCGGAGCCATGCGCCGCTGGAGCGGCCTCTGCGTTGCCGATGGGCAGACGCTGTGGGACGCATTCAACGCTGCCACTCCTGTTGTACTGCGGCTGCAAGACGGACGTGAAGGCCGGGCACTTTTTCAGGCGGACGGGAGCTTCTCTGGAAGCGGGCCAGCGCCCTTCGAGTGAACAACAGCAGAGGGCAGACCATCGGTCGACGATATCCGCCGCGAGCGCTAAATCGGCGGGCTGTCGCTGAGCCGAGGGGGTGCCGCTTATGGTTGCGGTCCCGCCCGCCGCGCACGCACAACCTTGGCGCTCCTGTCGGCCGCCGCCCGACTCTGCGCGGACAGCACGCTGATGTAGGTATCGGCGGTGAAGGCGTAGTTGGTGTGGCCGAGCATCTCCTGCACGACCCGAATGTCGGTGCCGGACGCGAGGGCGAGGGTGGCCGCACCGTGGCGCAGGTCGTGCAGCCGTATCGGGGGCAGCTTCAGCGCCTTAATGAGCTCGGCAAAGCGGTGGGTGAGCCAGTCCGGGCGCAACGGTCGTCCCTCGGGCCAGCAGAACACGCAGCCGTCAGCGGCTGGAGAGGACCAGTCCGACGGCCGGTGATGTTCCAGCGCCTCGGTGGTGTCACGGTCGAGGGCGATGGTCCGTACTCCGGCGTCGGTCTTCGGAAGACTGTCGATGAGCTGCCCAGTGATCTCGATGCGCTGCCGGCACACGGTCAGTTCCCGGGATTCGAGGTCGACGTCGATCCACTTCAGGCCGAGCAGTTCCCCGCGCCGAAGGCCGGTCAGGGCGGCCAGATGCCACAGCGCGTACAGCGGATCGTCTGCGACGCCGTCGAGGAACTCGGCCAGCTGATCGACGCTCCACACGCCAACCACGGGACGCCACCCACCCAAACGCCACGCCTCGACCCGATTATGCGACCACACCGTCGGCCGCGGCCTCCGCGCCGCCGTAGGACCAGGCCGAGCGCCGGATTCCGCTCGAGCACTCGCTCACGGACGGCAACGTTGAGGCTGCGGCGCAACGTTGCCCGGATCCGCTGCAACGTCGCCGGAGCCAGCGGCTCGGCGTACCGGTTGACCCGCGTCCCCAAACCCTCGAACAGCTGCTGGATCTTTCCTGTGGTCAACTCGTGCAGCGGAATGCGGCCAATTCCCGGCGACAGGTATTCGATGACGTGCGACCGGTACGCCTGCCAGGTCGTCGGGCGGACGTTGCCCTCGATGGCGGCCAGCCACGCATACAGCCAGTCGCGAACCGTGGCGACTTCACCGAACCGCTCATGCAGGTCATGATCGGCAACCGCCGACTGCGCGGCCCGCGCCGCGGCTGGCGACGCGTAGCCGCCGCGACGCAACCGGACCCGGCGGCCGCGCGGATCGGTCGCCTGCACCGCGAAGTACCAGGTCCCATGACCTGCATCCGCCAGCCGTAGGCAACGGCTCCCCCACCGCCGGCCCGTGACCGGATCCTTACAGCCACACCGCCGGTAGATGCCCACCGGTTCCCCGGTCTCCATCGGGGCCATGACTCTCACCGCCTCGCCGAACCTCTGCGGGGGTGTGACAGAAACACTGACCAGGCGAATCACTCTATGACGGGCGCCTTGGATTGACCGGAAAAGATCCTGGCAAACCGATGTAGATCCATATCAGCCGACGCACACGCCGACGCCTGAGCAGAAGGACCCGTGTGCTCGCCGTGTGCTCGTATGCGATGTACCAGGAAGGTACGCGGTGGCACCCGGCGGCACATGCGCCAAACCCCGTCATCCAAACCTCAGCGAGCGCCGAGCCGCCGCGTACGCCGATCCGGTGACGAAACCGCAGGTCAAAGCTCCTCTGTTGACATTGGAGTGCGACGGTCGTAGTGTCTCAAACAGCGGCTCTTGACAGCCGCGCGGCGAAGCATGGGCTAATCTACGCGGACTCTTAATCCGCGGGTTCGGGGTTCGAGTCCCTGGCGGCGCACCCTCTGAGCTGGGAATATAGCCACTGAGCTATGTTCCCAGCTTTGTTTTTGTCCATGATGTCCGAATGCATTCGAGCACACATGGAGCACACATCAGGTCCATGTGCGGGGCTGCCAGCACGTTTCTCCTGGTCGCGTCCAAGTCGATCACGCCGGACCTGCGGACAAGAAATCCGCTGTACTGAGCGCCGTCGGCGCGAACCGCGAACCTGCGCTTGATGCCGCCGTCCTTGTCAGCCTGACCGACAGCAATTCGCCGCCCGGTCATCCGAGACGACTCGCCTTTCCAGCAGCTCGGTCAGGAATGTCCGCATACGAGGTCAAGGCGCGTCCGTGCTCGGCTGTCAGCGGTCAGCCCTCCTTGGCATCAGGCGCACACTCGCCTGCACGCAAATTCTCGCCGGCACGTTTCCTGTCCCGTTCGACCGCGCTGGACGCACCTATCGCGTTCACACCAGCGACATCTTCGACTACCTCGGCTATTCAGTCGAGGTAGTTGATTTTGACGGCGACGTCAGACCGCCAGCCAGCGGGCGGGTCACCGCACGCCAAGGCCAGACCACCGAAGTCGACACGATGGGACCAGCCACACAAGAGCAAACGGAACCACCTGAACCAGCACGATGATGATGCTCGGCTCGGAGGAGTCAGGCGCATCGATCATGCCAGACAGGTAGGGCCGGAGGGGCTGGTCGCTGGGGGCCGACACCCCAGGTCTCCATGTTTCGCTCGCGCCGGGCCACGTGGCCCATGCTGACTCGTCAAAAATCGTTGACATCCGGCACGTTGCCTCCGTTGCCCGTTCCATCTGAAGGGCTAGGCTGGAGACGCTCGGGATGTCTGGGGCGGTTGAGTTCGGTTCGCTCTGGACGATCGTTCCCAGAAGTCGCACGACGACATCTAGGCTGTCGTTCCCGATCGTGGCCTGCGGCGTTGCGCTGCCGTCACTTTTGAGCGGGATTAGCCAGACCGTCCGACCGAGGCTGGTTGCCGTACCCGGCTCTGCATCGGTGGCATAGCAGCGCACCGGGGCCGCGGGATTCGCCGTCCACGCCATCGCCCACCCGAACCGCGCACTTGCACGCAGAGGCGATTCAGTTTTCCACGCGACCGGAGGTCAACAGCCGCCGGCGGCGACTACGAATATGGAGTTGGGCATGAACCTGGCCGCGCACGTCCCTATTGCCGACAAGCTCACGACACCACCGTCGGTTCCGTTTGATCGGCGGCTGAGCGGCGGGTTCACCCATGGATCATCGATCGCGCCGGGGGCGGCCCGCTCGGTCGGCATTCTGAGCACCTACCCGCCGACACAGTGTGGATTGGCCAGTTTCGCCTCGTCGTTGCGGTCGGGTCTGCTCGCCGACCGGCCGGACACGCCAGTAGGGGTAGTGCGGATCGGCTCCACGACGGCTGGTCCGGACGATGCGGCGGTGGCGCACGTGCTGGACGGGGAGGCCGTCGCGGACAGCCACGAAGCAGCTGACGCGCTCAATCAGTTCGACATGGTGATCATTCAGCATGAGTTCGGGATCTACGGCGGCGCCGACGGGGAACAGATCCTCGAGATCGTCAACGCGGTGCGCGCGCCGATTGTCCTGGTCGCGCACACCGTTCCGGCTCGCCCGTCGATCAACCAGAGGCGAATCTTGGAATCTCTGGTCGAGTCCGTTGACGTGGTGGTGACGATGTCACGGACGGCCCGGCTGCTGCTACTCGCCGATTACCGGGCCGAACCCGGCAAGATCATGCTCATTCCGCATGGTGCTGCGCCGGTCAGGAGGGACGTTCGCCGACCGGCTGATGGAGCCCAGCCGGTGATCTTGACTTGGGGGCTGCTCGGCCCGGGCAAGGGAATCGAACTGGGCATCGCCGCACTGTCGGTCATGGACCCGGCGACGCCTCGACCGACCTATGTGGTGGCTGGGCAGACCCATCCCAAGGTGTTCGCCCGCGATGGCGAGGGCTATCGCAGCTTCCTGACGGAACACGCCGGGCGCCTTGGCGTACAGCATTTGGTGCGTTTCATCCCCGGCTATCTGAGCACCGATCATCTCGGCCGCCTGCTTGCGCAGGCCGACGTTGTGCTGCTGCCCTACGATTCGCAGGAACAGGTCACTTCGGGCGTCTTGGCCGAGGCTTTGGCGGCGGGCGTTCCGGTTGTGTCGACTGCTTTCCCGCACGCGGTCGAATTGCTTGCTGGCGGCCGGGGCGGCCTGGTAGTGCCGCACGATGATCCGGAGGCGATCGCGGCGGCGCTCACGAGGATCTTCACCGAGCCTGGGCTGGCCGATGCGATGTCGACGCACAATGCGAAGGTGACGACTGCGGTGAGCTGGCCGACAGTGGCCAGGCGCTATCGGCAGGTCTTCGACGGCCTGCTTCGCCGGTCACTCGGGCCTGTCCGATGAGCGATCAGCTTCAGGCGGCCTGGGACCATCTCCTTCGGCTGTCCGATTCCACCGGATTGTTCGAGCATGCCTCAGGGGCGACGCCGCGCCGCCATCACGGATACTGTGTCGACGATGTCGCCCGAGGTCTGGTGGTTCTGGCGCGTGAGGACCCGCAAAGCCGAGAGTTGCGGCGCCTCAGCGAGCGCTACCTGGCTTTCGTAGCGCATGCGCAGATCCATACCGGGGCTGTGCACAACCGGCTCGGATTCGACCGGCGCTGGCACGATGCCGCCGGATCGGGCGACTGGTGGGGGCGCGCTGTATGGGGACTAGGCACCGTCGCGGGCCGTAGCCGGCATGCCTGGCTGCGCGACGAGTCGTTGGCACGGTTCGAGATCAGCGCCGGCCATCGTTCACCGTCTCGCCGGTCGATGGCCTTCGCCGCGCTGGGCGCCGCCGAGGTGCTCACTGTGCGTCCCGAGCACCGTCAGGCCCGCAGGTTGCTCGCCGACGCTGCACGCGCGATCGGCGTTCCGGCCGGCGACCGGCTGTGGCCGTGGCCGGAGCGGCGGCTCTTCTACGCCAACGCCGTATTGCCCGAAGTGCTGCTCGCGGCCGGCGTGCACCTGAACCGCCCAGATCTCATCGACCACGGCATGTCTCTGTTGTCGTGGCTGCGCCGGATGGAAACCGTGGAAGACCACCTGTCGGTCACCCCGGTGGGCGGCTGGACGGCTGGCGATCCACGGCCGGGTTTCGACCAGCAGCCGATCGAGGTGGCGGCGTTGGCCGACGCGTTCGCCCGAGCCTTGGTGATCTCCGGCGACTCGGTCTGGGCGGCCGGTGTGCGGCAGTGCGTCGCTTGGTTTCGCGGTGACAACGACCTCGGCAAGCCCGTGATCGACGCCGACACCGGCGGCGGCTGTGATGGTCTGGGCCGCGTCGCGCCGAGCCGTAACCAGGGCGCCGAGTCGACACTGGCGTTGATCTCCACGTTGCAACTGGAGCGGACCGTGGAAGGGATCGGCGGGTGAATCCAATGCCGCGCAGGTTGGGACTTCGTCTTGCCGCAGATCCTCGCCGGGTGATCGCCAAGCAGTTCGTGCCCGGGGAGGAGGCTTCTGACAGTCAGTCACGGGTGCATCTGGTGATCGACCGTGTGCGGGAGATGACTGATGGGGCCGTAGCCGCCGGCCTCGCCGCCGTCCGTAGCGGCTTCGCCGACCGCCACCGTGATCTCGACGCCATCCTGGAACGGCATGTCTCGCTGGTGTCGGCTCGACTGCACGACACCGGCCAGTTCAGCCGGGATAGGCGCCTGTTGCTCGGCGCCTATCTGACGCACGAGTTCTCGGTGGAAGGCGCCGCGTTGTGCAGTCCGTCGATGGTGCGCCATCCCGATCAAACCGGCCTGCGCGAAAGCCAAGCCCGTTTCGTGCTGAGCGTACGCGCCATCGGCGAGGGCCACTTGTCGTCGATAGAGTTCCGCACCGGCATCGTCTGGAGCGGCGGGATCGCCCTGGACGACCCTGGGACGCACCTCACTATGGGGATCCGGACCGGCCGGGACACATTCAAAGCCATGATGTTCGATCATCTCAACGACCTGGACGTCGACCCCACGACCGCGAGTCAGGTCCTGTCCGAGCTGCCGGCCGCGTTCAGCGAAGACGCCTTGGGACAGGCGATGGCCGCCCTTCACCCGCACCTGCTGGCACGGCATTCGGTACAGCAGGCGGCACGCCACGCTCGCGGCATCGCGTCATGCCGCTATCGCGTGAGCTTTCCCCCTTGGACGCCGCTGGGCGAGCAACTGATCTGGCCGCACTCGGCAGCCGAACGCCACGGCATGGAGGACCTGCGCCTGGTGCGGTTCGCCGAAGGCGACGCACCCGCCATCTACCACGGCACCTACACCGCATACGACGGGGACCACGTGACGCCGCACCGGCTGACCACTCGCGACTTCCAGTCCTACGACATCGGCCCCCTGGCCGGCCCAGCGGCACGCAACAAGGGCCTGGCTCTGTTTCCGCGCCGGGTCGGCGGACGTCACCTCGCCCTGTCGAGATGGGATCGCGAAAGCCTGAGTCTGGCCACCTCAGCCGACGGGCATTTCTGGAAGCGCGGACCCGTTGTGCGCCCGGCCGCCGACCCGTGGGAGTTCGTCCAGGTCGGCAACTGCGGCTCGCCCATCGAAACTCACGCCGGATGGCTCGTGCTCACCCACGGCGTCGGCCCCATGCGCACCTACGGTATTGGAGCGATCTTGCTGGACCTCGACGAACCCGAACACGTTCTCGCCGAAACCGCGGAACCTCTGTTGCTGCCCACCATGCAGGAACGCGACGGCTATGTGCCCAACGTCGTCTACTCATGCGGCGGACTGCTGCACGACGGAACCCTGACCATCCCGTACGGCATCAGCGACACCGCCGTCGCATTCGCCCAGGTCGAACTCGGCACGCTCCTCGCGCAGATGCGCCGGCACAGCGGTCAAGCCTGACCCCGCACTGACGTCTCGGCGCCTGCCGTGCCACGTCCGATCTGATGAACGTATCGCAACGCCTGACGGTACGACCCGAACACGCTGGTCTCGGCGTATGGCAGGCCGATCTCCCCGCAGTACGCCCGGACGATCGGCCGGGCCCGGCGCAGCGCCGGCCGCGGCATGCTCGGGAAGAGGTGATGTTCGATCTGATAGTTCAACCCGCCGAACAGCATGCCGATCAGCGGCCCACCACGGACGTTACGAGACGTCAGAACCTGACGCCGCAGGAAGTCCCCGGAATCGTCCGCGGCAAGAATCGGCATCCCCTTGTGATTCGGAGCGAATGAACACCCGAGATACAACCCGAACAGACCCTGGTTGACCGCGATGAACACGACGGCTTTAACCGGCGGCAGGACCACGAACACCGCACCGAGATACGCCGCCAGGTGCACGAGCAGCAGCATCCCCTCCCCCGCACGGTTGCGGTAGTGCGGCCGGCCCAGCGCCCGAACGCTGGCCACATGTAGGTTGACACCCTCCAGCAGCATCAAGGGCAGCAGAAGAATCCCCTGATGGCGGGCCAAGAACACCCCGAAGCGGCGTCGGCGGGCGAGCGCCTGCGCCGAGGTGAAAACAATGACGTCCCCGGATATGTCCGGGTCGAGTCCCTCTTGATTCGGATGGGCGTGATGGCGATGATGCTTGTCCACCCACCAGCCGAAGCCCAGCCCGATCGCGAGGTTGCCCAGCAGGAGACCGGCTACCTCGTTGGCGAGCCGGGTTCGGAAGACCTGCCGATGACCGGCGTCGTGACCGAGAAATCCGAGCTGGGTGAACACGACGGCCAGAAAGGCCGCTGTCAGAAGCTGCCACCACGAGTTCCCGCCGACGGCGAAGACCGCCCAGCCTGCCGCCAGTAGGGCAACCGTGAACGCGATCCGCAACGTGTAGTAGACCGGCGCGCGGCGCAGCAGGCCAGCCTGGCGTACCTGATTCAATAGGACGGCGAAATCGCTGCCACGCCGCGGTTGCACAGCCGTGACGCTGGAAGTGGTCATCGGGCTCTCCTCTGGTTGATCGTCAGGCCGACGTCGCCAGGTCTAGAGCCACGTTTGATTGCAGCGTACTCGGTTGTCCGCATCACGCCGACCAGCACAGATTCCGTCGTCATGGCTCCCGAGTCGCTCAACGGCCCCCTGGCTGATCTGCTGGCGCAGTCGGCGGCACGGAGTGTGGGTGCAGTCCTCAGGCCGGTGCGGGCGATGGACTCGTCGGCGCTGGCCGGGGCGTCGAGTCGACGCCGCTGCGCGCATCACCGGCGGGACGCCCGGCCGCGTACGCGATGACGCTGGACCACGACGGTGCCGGTGGCGATGATCGCCGCGATGTTCGTCGCAGACAAGGGCGGGGCGGCCGCCGCCATGAGACGGCCGCCCCGCGGCGCGTCGGCGGTCGCGGGGTGCGTCCACGACATGAGCCGACGCGAGCCAAGTCACATGGCAATGGTGCCCGGCACTGGACACGCGCGAACAGCTCGGGGCCGAATTGTCCCGACCCCGTCAGTACATCCGAGGTTTCGCCGCCGCTTGCGCGAATCGCGGATCGATCCGTTACCGATCGCCGACGAGTTCAGGCATGACGCCGGTCATGGCCAACACCGTCTTCACCATGTCGTGCGCCTTGGATACCTTGAGGGTTACGCCCCGGCCGGCGGCCCAGTCGCGCGCCGTCATCAACGTGTGGATTCCCGTGGAGTCCAAGAACGAGACGTGCTCCAGGTCGATGACGAGGCGGTCGAAGCGGGCTCGGTTCAGGGCCTTCTCGATAGCGCTACGCAGCTGTTGACTAGTAGCGAGATCGATCTCGCCGGCGACGGCCAGAACCTGGCAACCGTCGATCGGAGGATGTGCGTTGATCGACAGCGGTGACATCTGCTTCATGGCGCACCTCCCGTCTGCTCGCCTGCCCTGCGGCAGGCTGCGTGTGCCCGTATCTTTGACGATTTTAACGGGGGTCGCCTGCCGATCGGCGTCAGCGTCGTCATCGGCCGGGCTGATCTACGCTGTGTGGACCCGCCCGAGCCGTCGGCTCACGTCGGCGCGGTCCAACGCTGCCTTCGCGCAGACATCGCGCCAGCCGCGTTGGCTACGCAGGTGTATGCGCTGGTGCGGCAGGGTACGACCAGATCGCACCAGGTATGCCCAATAGCGGGCATACCCGTCGCAAGGGGATATAGCGGTATGGCGGTGCTGAACGCGAGGATCGATCTTCCGCTCGACGAGTGGGCGCCGAGGGTGGCTCGCACGGCCGTCACTCCCATCTTGGTCGGTTGGGGCTTCACCGACCGAGGCTGGTTGGAGGCTGCCAGCGTCGTGGTCAGTGAACTGGTCACCAACGCGGTGCGTCACGGAGGTGGCTGCTTGGAGCTGACCGCAGAGTGCCGCGATCAGCGGGTCACCATCACGGCCGCTGACGGCTCGGCAGTCCTGCCAGAACGGCGTGAGCCAGACGCTAAGGGCGGCCGAGGCATCATCATCATCGAAATGCTCGCCGAGCGGTGGGGCGTGGACAGCCACCACGGCGGCAAACACGTCTGGGTACGCCTGGCCCCACACCCGGCTCGAGCTGATCTCGGCTCATCTCCTGACCGTCCGCCCGCATGACATCGCCCCAGACGGCATCTCGTCGGTGCGCGATCAGCTGTCCCACTTCCCAGTTACATCGCAGCGCGACCGCGCGAAGACGACCGCTCGCGCCCTGACTGCCGCTTGTAGTCACGGCCGGGGAAGCCGGTCGACGAGAGTGTGCAATGCCTCAATCGCGAGCCTGCGGTCGTAGGTCAGAACGACATCGTACAGTGGTGGCTCAGCCGGCACGTCGTCCTCGGGCTCGGACGGTCGTGCGATGAGCGCTGCGGCGAAGTAGCTGCCCACGGTGATGACGGCGTGCTCGGCGGCTACAGGGTCCTCCGGGGACAGAGATACGGCCTGAACGCCGGATCCGAAGCGGGCGGGCAGGTTCGGCCCGAACACAGCCACGGTCACGCCGCGCTGGGCGATGCGGGTGTAGGACTGTATCGACTCGTCGTCGAAGGCAGCCGACTCTGGCAGCGCCGCGAACAGCAGGTGGGCGGCACCGGTGTGCAGGGCGACGTCCTCCAGCAAGCTTTTCATCGGGGCGAGCATGGGAAGGCTCATCCTCGAGGTACGCGCTCTGTCACGCACCGCGTCAAAGGGGGTGCGCGCGGCCTCGGGGTAGGGCTTGACCCGGGGCAGCGAAGTAGCCGACAGTTCGATCTCGTCCGGGAGCGGCCCAGGCCGGCCGAACAGCCAACCCTGACCCAGGGTCGCGCCCATGGCACGGGCGGCCGCCAGATGCTCATGCGTCTCGATACCCTCGCACAGCACCGCGGCACCAGTGACCTGTGCCTCGGACAGCACCGCGTTGATCACGTAGTTCCGCGCCCACGACGGTGCAGAGGCCTGGATCATGGCGCGATCGAATTTGATCACATCGGGGGACAACACAGAGATCATGCCGATGCTGGCTGGGTTGACGCCGACGTCGTCGAGCGCGATGCGGCTGTGGACCCGACGTGCGCCGACTACCGCGTGCAAAAGAGCGGCGGGGTCCTCGATGGCACGTTCCGTGATCTCCAGGATGAGGTCCAGTTCCTGGAGCCCGCGCTCGAAGACTGGCAGCAGATCGGGCGGGCAGGAAGTGCCGAACGTGGCCGGGTCGAGGTTGACGAACAGGGGGACGCCATACAGGCCCGCGTCGAAGGCCGCGGCGCACGCGGCAGTAGCGCACACCCAATCAAGCTCGGCGCTCGCACCGCACCGCTCAGCCTCG
This sequence comes from Hamadaea sp. NPDC051192, assembly GCF_040682475.1. Taxonomy (NCBI): domain Bacteria; kingdom Bacillati; phylum Actinomycetota; class Actinomycetes; order Micromonosporales; family Micromonosporaceae; genus Hamadaea; species Hamadaea sp. NPDC051192. The sequence continues at coordinate 8,193 of NZ_JBFBAZ010000138.1, read as the reverse complement.
GCGAACAGGGCCTCAGGCATGAACAGACGGCTCTTCTCGGGCCCGCGAGCCAATGCCTCGAACCCGACCGGCCGTTGGTCGTCGAGCGAGACGATGGGCTGGAAGACCGGCTTGACGGCGCGTTCGGCGAGCAGAGCCCTGAATTCGTCACCGGCCGACAGCGCCAGCGTCACGGCCGCCTCCACTGACGCATAGTCACCGCACATCCGCTACGATCTCTAGTCTTCGATCATATCCCCGGCCGGCCAAGGGCCGTAGGCGAACGCCTGACGACCACTGCCCCGGCTTCTGATACGGCTTCCAGTGGCGAGGCCTGCCGAGCGTGGGCGCTGCGCCTGAAGAGGGTCGCGGCGTGCGCATACCTCGGACGACGCGCGAGCACAAGAGCTTGCCGATGTCAGTCGTCCAAACGAGCGCAAGAGGTTTCATGCGGATCAGGCACGGGTAATCCGCACAGCCGTGACGATCTCCAGCCACCTTCCGCCGACGACAAACCATCGCGCGTATGAGCCGGAGCCCCTGCGAACCTCCGAAGAATACGAAGCCGGCCGCCGCATGGCCCATGCATGGCTAGCCACCGAGGATGGCCAGCGCTGGCGCGAACGAAGCCCCGGTCATGCCTCGCTACTGGGCATCGCGTTGCGAACGCTCGCCGATCGGCACGGCCATGACTTTCGGTGCGGGTTCACCGACGTTGCGACAGCCGCTACCACCTCAACGAGGGGCACACACCACGACACCAGGCGAGTGGAGCGGCTCACCGTCGGGCTTAGTGCCGAAGAGGACGCCGCATTGCGAACCCTGCGGGAGTTCGACGGCGTCGCGGCGGCCGCCCGGGTACGTGCGATGTTGCTCGTCTATCGGACCGATCCGGAGTTCCGGCGACGAGTTGACCAGGCAGCCGGTTCCCAGCAGTAGCCTGTCAGCGCGTTGCCGGCTCGCACGGCGACACTCCTGCGGGCTAGCGCGGCAGATGAACCTGCCAATGTCGTCCGCTCGCCATCGCCTGGCCAGTGCCGCGCGACGGTTCGAAGCGCCTTCCTCGGGCCGGATGCTCGACCTGTGCAGCCCCGGGTCTACATCCGAATCCGGCCCGGCCTTGAGCCCGACTGCAAGGCCGCCGAACCCACATTCTAGTCGGCCGTAGGGGACGGCCTTCGAAGCTGGCTTCCCAGCCCCTCCAGTTGCAACGTCGTCGTGGCAGCCAGTCCGCAACCTAGGCAAGCACGAGCACTGCGAGCATCATCATCACCGAGCCAGCCAACAGACCACCACGCATACGACCACTGCACGCGTGCGAGGCCTGAACGCTGCTTGCCCGGCCAGCCGGTGCAGGCCCGGCCTCGCCGACTGGCTAGACACACTCGAATCACGGCGTCCCCTCGACACGGCATCTCCTGACTTTCGCCCGCGTGGCAGGCACCTCAGTTTGGATGTCGTCGGTCCGGGATCAATCCGACCCTACGCTCCGGCACGCCTCGGCACCACCGCTCCCAGATGCCCACCTTCGCCCCCCCATCGATCGACGGCCCGCAGCGCATCCTCCATCCCGGACCGCACGCGGACCGCCGTTCGATACGCCGACGTCATACGGCTGCCAATTGTGGCTGCCCGTAGCATCGCGGCCGCGGCGTCGACCTCGCCGGTCTGCGGTTTGACTACCAGAAGATTGATTCGGTCGCCGTGTGCGCACAACGCCGTAAGCAGGCTAGCCGGCTGGCTGGCGAAATAGCTCACGGCGATCGATCGACGCCCGACGCGTACCTTCGCCGGCCCGGGCTGCCAACCGTCGGCACCCAGCAGAACAGACACGACCTCCCCGTGGAGACCGTCAAGCCCAAGTACCAGCTCAGGCAGCTCCACCGATACGTCGGTGGAGCGGGGCCACCAAGCGCCGTCGAGAAGATCGAGTGAGGAGCCGGCTGGATCCATATACAGCCGAAGCCTACCGAGGGCAGATGCTGGGACAAGGCCCGACAAGTTCGGGGGACCAACACGTACTGACACTGTGTCACCGCTCCCGTCGTGCCGGTAAGGCAGACGTCTCAATCGGAACGTGTCGTTATCCGGATCTATCTCAACCGTACTCCCCAACCGCTCGGCGGACGAGGTCAGCCGCGGCAGATCCGCCCTCAAGCGTAGAATCGCACGAATCTCACATTCGTCTCTACCGCCCGGTTTGCAGGGCCGGGGACTTTGGCGCATGGTTAGGGCAAGGTGGCAACTTCATAAGGACGTGCCCCTATGCCCGATGATCGTTCTGCGTGTCTCGATGTCAGCGCGTTGTTGCAGATGACTCACGAAACCATGATGGCCCGCTGGCGGCTTGGTCTCGTGACGCCGATGTCGGCGACGATCAGCACGTTCGCCAAGACCGACGGAACCTGGTGGACGGCGGCCGGGGCGATGTGGAACCGGGTCAGCATGCTCGAGGAGAACGAACGCCTCGACTTCCACCATGATCGTTTCGGCGACCGCGCGCAGGCGTCCGGGCCGACGACCACCACCCCGGCCAATCCCTGGGACAGGCGCCCGCCGCAGTCATTGTTCAGCTAGGCCGGTCGCCTGGCACCGCCGATCTCGTGTCAGCCGCAATGGCGGCGCCGCGGACGCGGTCTACAGCCCAGCGAACCGAGCCGCAGCCCATCGGGTTACGGGTGCTCGTCCGTCAGGACCAGGCGAATACCGTCAGCAATCTCCTCGACGGCGAAGCCTCCGGCGCGCATGCCCAGATCCGGCAGCATGGCGTCATACAGTTCCGCGTTGGAGATCTCCACCTCTCCGCCCGCACGGCGGATCAAGGCAATCAGCACCGCCCGCAGATCGGCGTCACTCGGCGTTCTGGTCACGGCGACTCCTATTCGATACGCATTAATCTACCAGTGGCACACACTCAGCCACGAACCAGCCAAGATCATCCTCCGCTCTTCGCCGGGCCGGTTGTACGCTGGAGCCAACTCCGGGAATTCGGCGCCGCGTCCGCGGCACCACGATCTTCCGGTTCCGGCAGGGCGAGGAACGGCGGCAACCGCGGCCGACATAGATCCGCGTGGGGATGACCACCCGTGTCGCGCAACTTCCGACGCCGTCTCGGCCAACGCGTTCGGAGATCTCCGTGTCCCACACCGACCGCTCACCATCCATGTCCGCGTACGCCGGCCAAGCCATGCCCGACAGCCGCCTGGCGAGCATGTTCGCCCCTCGATCCACCACAGCCCCGATCTCGGCGACATCCATCGGCATGCTGGGCGCCTACACGTCCGACCGAGATGGAGTGACCACGTTCTCCGCCCACCTTCGGCAGGCGATGCTCCTCGACCGGCCGAACACTTCGATCACGGTCGTCACCGCCGGTGAGACCATGGATGTCAACCCTCCCGAGGTGGTGCACCAGCTGAACTCCACCTCGGCAGGCAGCCGCCCGGCAGCCGCGGTACTCAGCCAGAACGACGCGGTCCTCGTGCACTACCAGGACGGCGTCTACGGTGGAACGGAGGGAGACCAGATCCTCGACGTTCTGCAGTGGATCACCGTCCCCGTGGTGGTGATCATTCACGACCTGCACCCACAGCCGAGCGCGCGCCGCCGATTCATCATCGAAATGCTCACCACGTCCGCCGACGCAGTGGTCACCATGTCGGAGACCGGACGCCGAATCCTGCTCGACGAATACCGCGTCGAGCCCCGCAAGCTCATAAAGATCCAGCACGGAGCAGAATTTAGCTTCGTGCGCCCGGATCAGAGCATCCGTCCCCGCCACAGACCCCGCATTCTGACGTGGGGCCTGCTCGGACCCGACTGCGGCGTGGAACTCGGATTGCGCGCCGTCGCACAGCTTCGAGCAGTGGACCCGCCGGTGCACTACTGCGTAGCAGGCCCCCTGGACCCAGCCCTCGACAGATCGCAGGCCAACGCCTATCGCGCCAGTCTGCTGACCCTGGCCGACGAACTCGGCATCGCCGACACGGTCGAGTGGCAGATCGGCCCACTGCACGCCGAGCGGCTCAGCGATTTAGCCCAGCGGGCCGACGTCATCCTGCTGCCCCAGAGTCCAGCCGACCGCACAGCCTCCGCGATTCTTGCCGACGCGATCACCGCGGCCCGGCCCATCGTCGCCAACGGCTTCCCATATGCGACGGAGATCCTGCCGGACACCGGAGGAGGCATCGTCGCCACCGAGCCGGCCACGATCGCCGACGCGCTGACCCGCATCATCACCAATCAACGACTGAGCACCAACATGGCCGACCGCAATGCGGCGCTGGCACCCGCTTTGGACTGGACGACGGCGGCCGGGCAATACCGCCAGCTGGTCAACGTGCTGCTACGCCGGCCAGCGGACCGCTGACCGATCAGAATCATACGCAACTGGCAGATAGCCCCACTGAGCCGGGAAAAATGACAGGACGACCGGTCGGGTCCAGCAGACGGCCCGGCCGACGCCGCACCTCCACAACTGCCCCACCCAGCAGACCAGTCCGGTCGCGCCCAGGCACACCTCGTTGCGGGCCTATCGACCCTGAGCGGGGTACACTCGCAACGAAAGCCAGCATCACTCTTAGCTGGCGTCTTGAGGACCGGCTCCCGAACGTGCCATGGCTGCCGACCCCTGGGACAAGGCAACCATTTCGCCCAATGTCAGGAGTCGCCATGCCCGACAAGTCTCCGCACAAATCCAGCGCCAAGAAGCTGGGCAAGAGCCTCAAGGAAAAGCGAGCCACCAAGGCCGAGAAGGCCGCCCAGAAGGTCGACAAGCCCGTCAATCTGCCCAGGTCGTAGGTTGGCAATGGTACGCAAATCGCTGATCGTCGCCGTCCTTCTGAACCGCGGCCTCACCGAGCGTGCCGATTGGGTCGACCGGACGATGCCGGAGGACATCGACGTCCACCGCAACGCCAGCCTTTTCGACATGCTGGGAATCGACCCCGAGACGCTGACCGAACAACAGCCGACGAGGCGGACCGACCCGACTGAGATCACCCAGGATAGGTGAGACAGCGGAGACTGGGCGCCTGACTCCGTGCCTGCTGCCCTGCTCGGTGGCAGAGATCAGGCGAGGGTGACAGCGATGCAGCTGACGAGACATCATTCAACCGCAGCAGAATCGCTTTGGGTCGATGCCATAGCTCGGCGCGGGTGATGGCATGGTCGATCGGTACGCGCATGTGGAAGCTCTTATCCGAGACGAGCCCAGGGCGAGCGACGATCAGCCAGGGATGGCTGGCGGCTTACGCCGGTTGTGTGGCGCCGCTGGGCGGGCGCTGGCCGCGTCCGGCGCCGGGCTGACGGTCATGGCGGCAAAGGGATTGCGAGCCGTGTCGGCGGCCTCCGACCCGGCAACCGGGCGGCTGGAGGAACTACAACTCACCCTGGGCGAAGGTCCCTGTGTTGAAGCCTACGGGCTGCAGCGGCCAGTGCTGGTGCCTGACATCTCCGATCGGACGATGACGCAGTGGCCGGTGTACGCGGAGGCGGTCCACTCCCTCGGCGTACGCGCGGTGTTCGCGTTCCCGCTGCAGATCGGCGCCGCCCGGCTAGGCGTGATGGACGTGTTTCGCGGATGGAGGGGGATGCTAACACCGGCCCAGCTGTCGCTCGCGCTCACCTTCGCCGATGTTGCCGTGGCGACCGTGCTCGACGGGCAGCGTGGCCTCGGTCGAGTCGGTGCTGGCGACGGCCTGGGGGATCCGCTGGGGGCACGGGCAGAGTTGTTCCAGGCCCAGGGAATGGTCATGGTGCAGCTGAGCGTGAGCCTCGCCGAGGCTATGGTTCGGCTGCGCGCGTACGCCTTCACCCATGACCAGCGGCTGGCCGACGTGGCAGCCGATGTAGTCGCGCGTCGCCTCGTTTTCAGCTCCGACCCGCAGCCGCCAGGAACAACGAACCGCTTGAGTTAGGAATGGAGGAGGTCGCCTTGTCCACGGTCTCAGCACAACGGCTAGCGCCAGTGTTCGTCGAGGTCGCCGACACGCTCGTCGACGAGTTCGACCTGATTGAGTTCCTACAGCTACTCGCCGGCCGCACAGCGGACCTCTTGGACGCCTCACCGGTCGGGCTACTGCTGGCCGACCAGCATGGTCGGCTGGAGTTCATGGCCGCCTCCGAGGAGAGCGTCAAGCTGTTGGAGCTGTTTCAGGTGCAAAACCAGGAAGGCCCGTGCCTGGAAGCTTATCGCAGCGGCACGCCGGTGATCAACGTCGACCTCGAACGCGCCACGGATCGGTGGCCCCAGTTCGCCCCCCGTGCAGTGCAGGCGGGATTCCAATCGGTTCATGCGTTCCCGCTGCGGCTACGCGCCGAACGCATCGGCGCGATGAACGTGTTCAGCTCCGACGTCGGTGGACGCTTGGCTGACAGCGATGTGGAGATCGTTCAGGCTCTGGCCGATGTCGCCGCTATCGGGCTGCTCCAAGAGCGGGCCATCCGCCGGGGGGAGCTGCTCACCGAGCAGCTGCAGGGGGCGCTCAACAGCCGCATCGTCATCGAGCAGGCCAAGGGAGTGATCGCACAAGCTCGCGGGGTAAGCGTCGATGAGGCGTTCGCACTCATTCGTAGCTTCAGCCGAAGCCACAACCTCCGCCTGAGCGACCTGGCGCGCACCATCACTACCGACCCGTCGAGCATCCCGGAGCTGCTCCACACGCATCGTTAGCGTGTTGCGGCCTGCGGTCAGGAAGTCGCCGGCCACGTCGGCGTCACTGCTTGACGGTTTGGCGTTCCTGCTGTCATGAATCCGCTTCGGACCGTCAACTCCTAGGCGCCGCGGCGGTCGGACGCGGCCGGCACGCTTTGGACCGCTGTATGCGATGCCGACCGCCTTCCTCCCGTAGGCTGCCATAGCCTCGCCTCGCGTGTGTCGGCGTCGGCGGGTTACTGACAATGTGGTGAGATATGACCCGCCCTGGGTGTCGTGGGTCCCGGCCGCTGGCAAGCTTCCTCGCTCAGGTCGGTGCGGACGCGTGTAGACGCTGCTCCGTTGGCAGGCGGAGCCGAACTTTCGTCGGGCTATGCCGATCTCCGAGAACGCGGTGGCGCATAGCTGACCCAGGCTACTGCCAATTCGTTGACGTGGCAGAGGATCTGGCCGACGCCGGACCGGCACCCCCAACGGCATGCAAAAGTTGCCTTTCCTCGATCTCAGCGTAGGCTCCAGACGACACGACAGCTGTCCCGGACCCTGGCGGCACCGCCTTCCCGCGCACCCGACGAGGGAGAACGTCCATGGGCCCCACCAGCTTCGGCGTACAGCGCCGGCAGGCTGCCTCGGCACCGCGCTTCGACTCCATTCCAGCCGTTGCCGACGCTGCGCCACCGAAGGCGCCACTCCTTGCCCGACGATCGATTGTGGCAAGTTCCAAAGATGCCCCGGAACGCGAGGACTTGATCGCCTCGCATATGCCGTTGGCGATGCGGCTAGCGCGCTCGTTCGCCGGTCGAGGCGAAGAACTCGACGACTTGAGCCAGGTAGCAATGCTCGAGCTGGTAACAGCCGCCGACCGCTATGACGCGGCACGTGGCGTCCCCTTCTCACAGTATGCCCAGCCCTGCATTCTCGGAGCACTCAAGAAGCACTTCCGTGACAGGGGCTGGAACCTGCGGGTCGACCGGCGTACGCAAGAACTCTGCCTACTGATGAGTCGCGTCCTCCCGCTGCTTACGCAGATGCTGGGCCGGCACCCAACTATCTCAGATATGGCAATTCAGCTTCATCTGCCCGAAACGGACATTCGCAATGGCATGCAGGGTATGCTGGCCTACCGGACGCGGTCGCTGGACGCACCCATGGGTGGCCGAAACGACCGCGAGCTCGGTCTGGGATTGGGTCAACTAGACGACGACCTGGAACGCGTGCTCGATCAATGCACTCTCGGCACGCAGGTGGCCCGGCTGCCGACACGACTACAGGCCATAGTTCGCCTTCGATTCGTTGACGACCTGAGTCAACGCGAGATCGCAGACCGCATCGGCTTCTCCCAAATGCACGTCTCGCGGCTGCTGGATCGCGCGATCGACGCCTTGCGCACCGCGATCGTGTCTGAAGCCTGAGCAGCCGAGACTCGATCCTGCAGCGTCTGACACCCGCCGCGCATGGCGATCAGGCTAGTGGCTCAGCAGGAAACGTTGGCCAGGTAATCGGGTGAGCGGATCTTGGATTTGGTGGCGAAGTCGCGTTTCGGTTCGGCATGACTGTTG
>NZ_JBFBAZ010000137.1:0-20709 GCF_040682475.1 Hamadaea sp. NPDC051192 | reverse complement strand
AACGGGGTGGGTTGGGGTGGGGGCGGGGTGGGGTGGGGGCGGGGGTAGGGCGGGGTGGGTGGGGGTAGCGTGCGGGCGTGGTGTACGCCGCGATCCCGTACACGCCCACGATTCAGCAGGTCGTGGGCGCTGCTTTCGGCGTACCAGTGGAAGAACCGCAACGCCTGCACGGTGGTGAGGAGTCCGCGGCCTATCGGATCGCGGGCCTGGTGGTGCGGCTCGGGCCGCCGTGGCGCACGGACGCCGAGATGACCTGGTTCGCGCGGCTCGCGGCACACGCGAGCGCCGCGGTGCCCGAGGTGATCGCGCCGCTCCCGTCCCGATCGGGCGATTATGTGGTACGCGCAGCGCAGCGACCGGTCACCGTGTGGCCGTTCGCCGCCGGGACCTGGCCGGACAAGCACGACCCCGGGGTCCGGCAGCAGGCGGCCGCGCTGCTCGCGCGGGTGCACGCGGCGTTGGCCGACGCGCCGGGGCCGGCCGGGCCGGTGACGCAGATGCCGCGCGGGCCGGGTGACGACCTGGCGGATCCGCGGCTGGACGCGTGGCTGGCGGAGCGGGCGCAGGGCAGGACGCAGCCGCTGCACGGTGATTACTACCGGGGCAACACGCTGGCTGTCGGCGGCCGGATCACGGCCCTGCTGGACTGGGACGACGCGGTCGTCGGGCCGGTCGAGCGGGAGGCGGCCGAGGGAGCGTGGGAGTGGGGCGGATGCCTGGACACCGGCGTCGTTGACGGCGCCCAGGAGTTCCTGGCGGCGTATGCCGAGGCCGGTGGGCCCGTCGTCGACGACCTGACCTTCCGGCAGTATGCCCGCGCCCGAATGCGGGGCGAGATCCTGCTCGCCCGTACGCGCTGGCACGAGCTGGACGCCGAAGACCACGCCTACCACGAACGGCAGCTCGCGGCCTATCACGCCCTGCTGACCTAGCCTACCCCCGCCCCGTGACCGATTGCGGCGAGCCGCGACGGTGGCGTACCGTCGATTCATGGGACTGGAGTCCCACGAAGGAGGGCAGGCAGTCATGGACGACCCGACCGTCACCGATCCCGGCCTCTACCGGGTGGTCTTCGAGAACGACCGCGTACGCGTCCTGGAGTATCGGGACGAACCCGGCGCGCAGACCCATCCGCACGACCATCCCGACAGCGTGATGATCACGTTGACCTCGTTCCGGCGCCGGGTGTCGCTCGGCGATCAGGAACGGGATCTGGAGATGCCGGCCGCGCAGGCGCGCTGGGTCGGCGCGCAACGGCACTCCGGCCGGAACACCGGCGACAGCCCGACCCACGCGTTCTTCGTGGAACTCAAGGAACCGGCCCAGAACCCCTCCGGCGCACCGGTTCTGGGACCGTCCTAAGCGTACGCAGCCAGCCAGTCGAGCGCGCCGCCGGCGTGGCGCAGCACCGAGACGTGCCCGTCGTCGGGCCACAGCTGGAACCGGGCGCCGGGGATGCGCCCGGCCAGCCAGGCGCTGTGCGTACTGGGGACCATCCGGTCCCGCTCGCCGTGGTGCAGCAGCACAGGGACGGTGATCGTGGCCGGGTCGAACCCCCAGGGTCCGGCGTTGGCCAGGTCGTCGTCGATCTGCGCGGCCGGACCGGCGGCGATCGCCGGCCCGACGACGCTGCCGAACCAGCCCCACTCCCCCTCCAGCGCCGCCCAGTCGACGTCGGCGAAGCCGATGTCGCCGTCCTTCTCGGCGGTCGCCTCGTGACGTTCCCGCTCGGTACGCCCAGCGGCCGACGCGCGCAGGGTGGCTTCCGACGCCGGAGCCATGCCGCCGAACCAGTCGAGGCCGTCGGCGTCGATCGGGGCCAGCCCGGAGACGCTGACCGCCGCGAACACCCGATCGGGCAGCAGGGCGGCGCAGGCCAGCGCGTGCGGGCCGCCGCCGGAGTGGCCGAAGACGGCGTACCGGCCGAGCCCGAGGTGGCCGGCGACGGCGGCGGTGTAGTGGGCGGCCGAGGCGAAGTCCCGCCCCGGTGCCGGAGTGGAGCCGCCGTAGCCGGGCCGGTCGTAGGACACCCAGCGCAGCCCGAGGCGGTCGGCCGCGGCGAAGAGCGGTTCCGGCGGTGCGCCGAGGTTGGGGGTGCCGTGGTGCCAGACGATCGGCACCCCGTCCCCACCCGTGTCGTACGCGTGCAGCCGCCCGCCGTCCACCGGCACGTCGAATTCGATCACGCCGACCATTACACACGAACGCCCCGGCTGTTGGGCCGGGGCGTCGTGCGTACGCGCAGGGTCAGGACTTCGCGCGGACCGCGTGGAGGAAGTCCTTGTTGAGCTGCGAGATGGCCGCGAGCGGGATGCCCTTGGGGCAGACCGCGGTGCACTCGCCGCTGTTGGTGCAGCCGCCGAAGCCCTCCTCGTCGTGCGCGTGCACCATGTTCAGCACCCGCGAGTCACGTTCGGGCTGGCCCTGCGGCATCAGCCCCAGGTGGGTGATCTTCGCGGCGGTGAACAGCATGCCCGAGCCGTTCGGGCAGGCCGCCACGCAGGCGCCGCAGCCGATGCAGGTGGCCGCCTCGAACGCCGCGTCGGCGTCCGGCTTGGGCACCGGCACCGAGTGAGCCTCGGGCGCGGACCCGGTCGGCGCGGTGATGTAGCCGCCGGCCTGGATGATCCGGTCGAACGCCGTCCGGTCCACGACCAGGTCCTTGATGACCGGGAAGGCCCGCGCCCGCCACGGTTCGACGTCGATGGAGTCGCCGTCGGAGAACGTGCGCATGTGCAGCTGGCAGGTGGTGGTGGCCTTCTGCGGCCCGTGCGGGGTGCCGTTGATGACCAGCGAGCACGCGCCGCAGATGCCCTCGCGGCAGTCGTGGTCGAAGGCGATCGGCTCCTCGCCGGCCAGGATCAGCTTCTCGTTGAGGACGTCGAGCAGCTCCAGGAACGACATGTCCGGCGACACGTCGTCCACCTCGTAGGTGACCATCCGGCCGGCGTCGTCCGGCCCGGTCTGGCGCCAGACGCGCAGCTTCAGGCGCATGGTGTCGCTCACTTGTAGCTCCGGGTGCTCGGGTGGACGTATTCGAAGTCCAGGTCTTCCTTGTGCAGGACGGGCTGGGCGTCCTCGCCGCCCCACTCCCACGCCGCGACGTAGGAGAAGTGCTCGTCGTCGCGCTTGGCCTCGCCGTCGGCGTCCTGGCTCTCGGCCCGGAAGTGGCCGCCGCAGGACTCCGTGCGGTGCAGCGCGTCGATGCACATCAGCTCGGCCAGCTCGAAGAAGTCGGCGACCCGGCCGGCCTTCTCCAGGGACTGGTTGAGGCCCTCGCCGTCGCCCGGCACGCGTACGCGCTGCCAGAACTCGGCCTTGAGGTCCCGGATCAGCGAGATGGCCTTGCGCAGCCCTTCGTCGGTGCGCTCCATCCCGCAGTACTCCCACATGATCCGGCCGAGTTCGCGGTGGAACGAGTCGACCGTGCGGTCGCCGTTGATCGCGAGCAGCCGGGTGATGCGGTCCTCGACCTGCTGACGGGCCGCCGCGACCTGGTCGTGGTCGGCGGTCAGCTTCTCGAACGGGCCGGCCGCCAGGTAGTCGCCGATCGTGTTGGGCAGCACGAAGTAGCCGTCGGCCAGGCCCTGCATGAGGGCCGACGCGCCGAGCCGGTTGGCGCCGTGGTCGGAGAAGTTCGCCTCGCCGATCACGAACAGGCCCGGGATGGTCGACTGCAGGTCGTAGTCGACCCACAGCCCGCCCATCGTGTAGTGCACCGCCGGGTAGATCCGCATCGGGACCTCGTACGGGTCCTCGCCGGTGATCCGCTGGTACATCTCGAACAGGTTGCCGTACTTGGCTTCCACCGCCGCGCGGCCCAGCCGCTGGATCGCGTCGGCGAAGTCGAGGTAGACGCCCAGGCCGCCGGGGCCGACGCCGCGGCCCTCGTCGCAGACGTTCTTCGCGGCCCGCGACGCGATGTCCCGCGGCACCAGGTTGCCGAACGCCGGGTAGATGCGCTCGAGGTAGTAGTCGCGCTCGTCCTCCGGGATCGCACCCGGCGCGCGCTGGTCGCCCTTGGCCTTGGGCACCCAGACCCGGCCGTCGTTGCGCAGCGACTCCGACATCAGGGTCAGCTTCGACTGGTGGTCGCCGGAGACCGGGATGCAGGTCGGGTGGATCTGCGTGTAGCAGGGGTTCGCGAACAGCGCGCCCTTGCGGTGCGCCCGCCAGGAGGCGGTCACGTTGCAGCCCTTGGCGTTGGTCGACAGGTAGAAGACGTTGCCGTAGCCACCGGAGGCCAGCACGACCGCGTCGGCGAACTCGGTGGTGATCTCGCCGCTCACCAGGTCGCGTACGACGATGCCGCGGGCGCGGCCGTCGACGATGATCAGCTCCAGCATCTCGTGCCGCGCGTTCATCTCCACGTTGCCCGCGCCGATCTGCCGCTCCAACGCCTGGTACGCGCCCAGCAGCAGCTGCTGGCCCGTTTGACCCCGGGCGTAGAAGGTACGCGACACCTGCGCCCCGCCGAACGAGCGCGTGTCCAGCAGCCCGCCGTACTCCCGCGCGAACGGCACGCCCTGGGCGACGCACTGGTCGATGATCTCGACGGAGATCTCGGCCAGCCGGCGGACGTTCGACTCCCGGGACCGGAAGTCGCCGCCCTTGACGGTGTCGTAGAACAGCCGGTGGATCGAGTCGCCGTCGCCGCGGTAGTTCTTCGCCGCGTTGATGCCGCCCTGGGCCGCGATCGAGTGCGCCCGGCGCGGGGAGTCCTGGTAGCAGTAGCTCTTGACGTGGTAGCCCAGCTCGGCGAGGGTCGCCGCGGCCGAGCCGCCGGCCAGGCCGGTGCCCACCACGATGACGGTCAGCTTCCGCTTGTTCGCCGGGTTGACCAGCTTGGCCCCGAACCGGCGGCGTTCCCAGCGGGTCTCGATGGGGCCGTCCGGCGCCTTGGTGTCGGCGATGTTGTCGCCGTCCTCGTAGAACTCGGTCATTGCTCAGCCCACCAATCCGACGGTCACAGCGAGCGGGACGATCAGGAAGCCGGCGCTCAGGCCGACCGACACGACCAGCGCGCCCGCCTTGAGCACGCGCTGGCGCTTGGCGTTGCTGACCCCGAGGGTCTGCAACGCCGACCACAGGCCGTGGCGCAGGTGGAAACCGATCATCACCATGGCCACGACGTAGAAGAGGGTGACCCACCAGCGCCCGGGCGCGAAGTCCTGCACGACCGCGTCGTACGCCTTGGTCCGGTCGCCGACGGGGTTCACGGTGCGGGTGGTCAGGTCGAGGATGTGCCAGACGATGAAGGCCAGGACGATGACGCCGCCCCAGCGCATCGTGCGGGCGGCGTAGCTGCCCTGCACCGGCGGGCGGTGGGCGTACTTGACCGGGCGGGCCTTCTTGGCGCGGATGGTCAGCACCGTCGCCGACCAGATGTGCGCCACGACCGCCAGGAGCAGCACCGCGCGCTGGATCCAGAGGTAGCCCTCGAACGGCACGACCGGCGTGGCGATGGTACGCAGCCAGTGCGCGTAGTGGTCGAAGGCCTCGGCGCCGACGAAGATCTTCAGGTTGCCGATCATGTGCACGACCAGGAAGCCCACCAGGAGCGCGCCGGTCGACGCCATGATCGCCTTGAGCGCGACCGAGCTGCGCCTGCGGACCGGCCGGACCGGAGTGCGCTGGGCGCTCGGAGCCCCGGCTTTCACGCTGCGGGGAGGAGAAGCTACTGCCACGACGACGACGCTAGGAACGTGCTGAACCTCGCGTCCAATGCATGCGTGCCCGTTTTCCGATAGCCGTAGACTATCGTCGTGCAGCTCCAACAGCTCCGCTACTTCGTCGCGGTCGCCGAAACCCGGCATTTCACCCAGGCGGCCGACCAGGTCGGTGTGACTCAACCCTCACTGAGTAAGCAGATTCACGCCCTGGAAACCGACCTCGGCGCGGAGCTGTTCACGCGTACGCGCGGAGCCATCGCGCTGACCCCCGCCGGCGAGGCGTTGCTGCCCCTGGCCCGCCGGATCATCGCCGACGCCGACACCGCCCGCGTCGAGGTCCAGGAGCTGGTCGGCCTGCGCCGGGGACGGCTGCGCCTCGGTGCCACGCCGAGCCTGTGCGTCAGCCTCGTCGCCCCCATTCTGCGCCGCTACGCCGACGCCTATCCCCGCGTACGCCTGCAGGTGGAGGAGAGCGGCTCCCAGGATCTCGTCCGGCACCTCGTGCACGGCGGCCTCGACATGGCGATCATCGTGTTGCCCGACGCCGGCACCGATCCGTCGCTGCGGACCGAGCCGATCCTGCGCGAGAGCCTGGTCGTGGTCTCCTCACTGACCATGCCGCCGCCGACGGAGAAGCCGCCGCTGCGCATCACCGACCTGCGCGACCAGCCGCTGGTCATGTTCCGCACCGGCTACGACCTGCGCGACGCGACCGTCGCGGCGTGCGAGCGGGCCGGGTTCACCCCGTCGTTCGCCGTCGAGGGCGGCGAGCTGGACGCCGTGCTCGGCTTCGTCGAGGCCGGTCTCGGCGTCGCCCTGGTCCCCTCGATGGCGGTCGCCGGCCGCGACCGGCTGCGCATCACACCCCTGGCCAAGCCGGGCGTGCAGCGGACCGTCGCACTGGCGCACCGCCGCGACGTCACCCCGACCCACGCCGCCCGGGCACTGCGCGACACCCTGCTGGCGTACCTCACCGAGGCGTCGGCGTGGAGCACCCTGCCGCCCGGCGTCGACCCGCTCTGACCCGGCTCGCCGACCGCCATGATCCGTCTCGCAGGCCCGGCGGAGCGGCCCTTGCGCCCGGTGAGCACACTGTCCGCATGCGCGCGACGTTGCTGTTAGTCATGTTCGCTCCGTTCGTGATGGGCGGCCTCATCATCGTCATCGCCTTCACCCAGATGCACCGCCGGCGCAACGCCGTCTACACCGGACCCCCGCCCAGCCCGGAGGAGGTCGCATACCTGGCGGGCGGGCGACCGCGGGCAGTCCAGTCGGCGCTGGCCTCCCTCTGGATCGCCGGCTCGGTCCACCGGCGCCCGATGCACCAGATCCCCGGAGCCACGCCGCTGCAACGGGCGGTCGCGGCCGAACTGGCGCAGGGGCGTACCGGGCGGGCCATCGTCGCCAGCCCGGCCGTGGCGGCCGCGCTCGGCGAGATCCGGCACTCGCTCCAGCTCAAGGGCGTGCTGAGCGCCTCCGACCGGCGTACGCCCACCGGCAACGCACTACTGCGCCAGCAGCGCAAGGAGTACGCGTACCTGGCACCCGCCCAGCGGCCGGCCTGGATGACCTACGGCCCGGCCGCGGCCGGCCTCGGCGTCGGGCTGTTCGGGACGGCCGCGTTCACCGCCATCAGCCCGGACCTGCTCGGCTACTTCCCGCTGCGGACCGCCGCCGCCACCACTAACGCCGGGGCGAGCACCTACAGCTGCGGCAGCTCGTCGGCGTCCTGCGGCAGCCCGCCCGACACCGGCGGCTCCACCGACGGCGGCTCCAACTGCGGATCGTCCGGCTGCGGCGGCGGATCCAGTTGTGGCGGTAGCGGCTCCAGCTGCGGCGGCAGCAGCTCCAGCTGTGGCGGCGGGTCCAGCTGCGGCGGGGGCTCCAGTTGCGGCGGCGGCTCGTGACCTCGCCCCTGGCCGGAGTGGGCATCGGCTGGCGGCCGGAGATCTCCGGCTACGTCACCGGCCTGCCCGCTCTGGCGTTCGCCGAGGTCATCGCGGAGTCGGTGCCGCATCACGGGCCGGTGCCCGACGGGCTCGCCCGGCTCCGGGAACGCGGCGTGCCCGTCGTCCCGCACGGCGTCAAGCTGTCCCTCGGCGGAGCCGAACCCGTCGACCCCCACCGCGTCGACCACTTCGCCGCCGTCGCCCGGCTCACCCAGGCCCCGCTGGTCAGCGAGCACATCGCGTACGTGCGGGGCGGCGGGCACGAAGCCGGTCACCTGCTGCCCGTCCCGCGTACGCGCGAAGCCGTCGACGCGATCGCCGCCAACGCCGCCGTCGTTCAGTCCACACTGGATGTCCCGCTGGCGCTGGAGCCGATCGCCACCCTCGTCGACTGGCCCGACGACGAGCTGACCGAGGCCCAGTTCCTCGCCGAGATCCTGGACCGGACCGGTGCGCTGCTGCTGCTCGACGTCGCCAACGTGTACGCCAACGCCGTGAACCGAGGCGAGGACGCGTACGCGCTGCTCGACGCGCTGCCGTGGGAGCGGGTCGCGTACTGCCACGTCGCCGGGGGCGCCGAGATCGACGGGCTGTACCAGGACACGCACACTGATCGCGTACCCGTAGAAGTGCTGGAGCTGGTGGCGCACCTGGCCGGTCGGTTGCCCGCGGTGATGCTGGAGCGCGACGGCAGCTATCCCCCGGCGGCCGAGCTGTCGGCGGAGCTGGACGCCATCGCCGACGCCGCGAGCCTGGGCCGGGTGACGGCGTGAGCCTGGCCGACCGGCAGGCCGCACTGGTCGCCGCGCTCGTCGCCGGAGGTCCGCCGCCGCCCGGATTCGACACGAGCCGCGTCGACGCCGTACGCGAACAGCTGCTGCGCAAGCGCGCCGGGGAGGTCGCCCGGACGTGGCCCGCGCTGGCCGCCTCCCTCGGCCCGACCTGGTACGCCACCTTCCGATCCTGGGCCGACGGGCGACCGCCGCAGGGATCGCTGCGCGACGGCTGGGACCTCGCCCGCAGCCTGTCCACACTGGATCCCTCAGCACAGGCTGAGCTGCGCTCTCGCGACGCCTACTGGTCCTACGACGGGCGTACGCCGCCTCGTCGCCGGCCCCGCCTTGCCCGCCTCCTCCACACCGCCCTCCACACCGCTCTCCACCGTTGATCATGGAGTTAACTGTGGTCTCGACGGTGTGGCGAGGGGGCAAACTCCATGATCAACGCAGCGGTGGGGGTGGGCCGGGGCGTGTCAGGCGGGTGGGGTGGGCTGACGAGGGCACTAAGGTGAGGCCGTGACCGAGCCCGAGACCGAAACCCGGCCCTGCCTGCACTGCGGCAAGTCGGTACCGCAGCGCGCCGGCGCCGGACGGCCGTTTCGCTACTGCCGCGACAACGACGGCGAATGCCAGCGCGCCGCCCGCAACACCCGCATGCGCCACCGCACGTCACCCGGGCTGGCCGGGCAGGTCGCCAAGGCGTACGAGGTCGTGGACCGGCTCGACCAGGTCGTGGAGACCCTGACCGAGGCACTGCACGCCGAGCTGTCGCCCGCAGGCGTCGAGCGGCAGCTCGCGGAGGTGCGGGCCCAGGCCGCCGCCGACGTCGCGGCCGCCCGCAGCGAGGTCACCGCGTCCGACGCCCAGTCCGCGCAGCTCCAGTCCGCGATGCGCCGCCTGGAGGAGGAGACCGCGGCCACCCTCCAACGGGTACGCGAAGAAGCAGCGGCCACTTTGGAGGCTGCCAACGCCGCCGTCGCGGCGGCCGAGGCGACCGCGGCCGCGGTACGCGACGAGGCGGCGACCGCCGTCCAGCAGGCGCACGCCGACGCGCACGCGCAGAAGGAGCAGGCCGCGGCCGACGTCGCCGCCGCGTACGCCGAGAAGGAACGCGCCGACGCCCGAGCCGCCGACGCCGCCACACAGGCCGACGCCGCCCGCACCGAGCGCGACCGGATCGCCAAGGAGGCCGACAACGCCGTGGCCGCCGCTGGGGCACTGCGCGACGAGGCGTACCAGCAACGGGACCAGGCCCGCACCGCCGCGACCGAAACTCAGAGCGCGCTGGCGGCGGCCGAGGGCGAGCAGCGCCGCCTGACCGCCGAGCTGGACCGGGCCACGGCCCGGCTGTCGGCCCTCGACACCCAGGTGGCCAAGCTGACCGGCGATCTCACCGCGATCACCGCCGACCGCGACGCCGGCGTACGCGACCTCGACGCCGCCCGCCGGCTGGCCGACGAGGCCGACCGGGATCTCGCGATGGCCCGCCGCGACGCCGAAGTGGCGCAGCGGGACGCCGCGGTCGCCCGGCGCGACGCCGAAGCCGCCCAGGCCCAGGCCGCGCAGCTCGCCGAGCAGGTCAGCCAGCTCATCGCGGCGGTCGCACGCCTCGGCGCACCCGCCGCCTCCTCCGCTACCTCCGCAGCCGTTTCATGATCAGCGGAAGTTTCCTGGTGCCATAGGCGGATTCAGTAGGTCGTCGCAACACCCCTGCTGAGGAACTCGTCGAGTTTCTCGGCAGGGGTTCTCCAGCCGAGTGTTTCACGGGGGCGGCCGTTGAGTTCGGCGGCGGTGATGTCGAGGTCGGCTTGGGTGATGGTGCGAAAGTCGAAGGCGCCTTTGGGGTAGTACTGGCGTAGCAGGCCGTTTGTGTTTTCGTTGCTGCCACGTTGCCAAGGGCTGTGCGGGTCGCAGAAGTAGACCGGGCAGTGCGTGGCGATGCTGAATCGGGCGTGTAGGGCCATCTCGGTTCCTTGGTCCCAGGTCAGCGATCGGCGCAGGATGCGCGGCAGAGTGCTCATCGCTGCCGACAGCTGGCCGATGACGTGCTCGCTGACCCGACTGTCGGGCAGGGCGACCAGCAGCACGAACCGGGTGGCCCGTTCGACGAGAGTGGCGATGGCCGACGTGCCGTTGCGGCCGATGACCAGGTCGCCTTCCCAATGGCCGGGCACGGCACGGTCGTCGGCTTCGGCGGGCCGCTGGCTGATGTTGAGCCCGACCCAGTCGCGGTTGGAACGCACCGCGCCACCGGCTGCCGGGCGGGCACGCCGGGATGCTCGCCCGGACCGCAACGCCACCTGCCGGGTCAGCTCGGCGCGCAGATTCCCCCGGGCTTGCAGATAGATCGCCTGGTAGATCGTTTCGTGCGACACCCACATCTCCCGGTCGGTAGGAAAGTCCTCCCGCAACCGTAGAGCGACCTGCCGCGGCGAGTGCCGCAACCGCAACCGGGCCAGGACCTGCTCACGCAACCGGCTCGGCCTGGTCAGCCGGCCCGCCCGCGAACGCGGACGGGCCGACAACGCCACCGCATGCGCCCGCGACGCCCGATACGCCAACCCTGGCTGCGCCGCCGACGCCAACGCATGCAGCGAGTTGTTCGCCACCTCACGCGACACCGTCGACGGCGCCCGACCCAACCGCTTCGCGATCGACCGCATCGACTCCTGCCGAGCCAACCCGACCGCGATCTCCTCCCGCTCCGCCAACGACAACCGATCAGCCATCCCCAACACCCATCACAAGATCATCAACCATGGATGTTGCAACGACCTATTGACCCCGCCATAACCCCGCGAACGCTCCGCTGATCATGGGAACCTCCCGCGAGGCGTGAGCGTCCTAAGCGCCATGAGACTGAAGCTGCTGGGCGCGGCCGCGTCCGCCCTCATCGCGTTGACGGCGTGCACCGATGAACCGTCGGCCCCCACGCCGCCCCCGGCGGCGGCACCGGCGTTGCAGCTCGTCTCCTACGACTCCTGCGATCGGCTGCTCGCCGACGTACGCGCCGCCGCCAAGGCCAGCGTCCAAGCCTGGGGCTTCGGCAACCAGGTGATGTGGCGGGACTTCGCCAGCGGCGCCGAACGGGCGACCGGCGGGAAGGCCGCGGTCCCCGAAGCGGCCGGGCCGGCGTACTCGGGAACGAACACGCATGAGGCCGGCGTGGACGAGCCCGACCTGGTCAAGACCGACGGCAACCGGATCGTCACGCTCAGCCAGGGCATGCTGCGCATCGTCGACGCCGCCCAGCACAAGCTGACCGGTTCCGTGCAGCTGCCCCAGTCGGGCGACGAACTGCTGCTGTCCGGCGACCACGTCCTGGTCATGGGCGGCCGGTACTACAGCCCGGTGGCCCGGGGCGGGCCGATGGCCACCGGCCAGAGCACCACGATCACGATGGTCGACCTGGCGACCGCGAAGGTGATCTCGACGTACACCATCGACGGCACGTTCGCCGACGCGCGCCAGACCGGCTCCGTCGCCCGCATCGTCGTCCGCTCGACGCCGAAGATCGTCTTCAAGCCGGACGCGCGTGGCGACCAGAAGACGCTCATCGCCAACAACCGCAAGATCATCGACAAGACGCCGATCGAGGCGTGGCTGCCCAGGTACAGCAGCGACGGCAAGCCCGGCACCGTGGACTGCGGCGACGTGCGCCACCCCGCGACGTTCAGCGGATCCGAGCTGGTCACCGTGCTCAGCTTCGACCTGGCCGCCGACCAGCTCGCCGACGGCGTACCGGCTGCGCTGTTCGCGGACGGTGAGACCGTCTACGGCTCCGGCACCCACCTCTATCTGGCCAACGACGAGCGCTGGCGCGGCGTCGGCACCAAGGGCAAGACCGAGCTGTACATGTTCGACATCACCGGCCGCCAGCCCCAATACATCGCCGCCGGCACCGTCCCCGGCTGGTTGCTCAACCAGTACTCGATGTCCGAGTACTCGGCCGCGGCGAACGACACGGTGCTGCGGGTCGCGACCACCACCGGGCACCCGTGGGGCCAGAACACGAAAAGCACGTCCAGCGTGTACGCGTTGCGCACCGACGGGGGCACGCTACGGGTCGTCGGCAGCGTCGGCGGACTGGGCAAGGGCGAGCAGATCTACGCCGTACGCTTCGTCGGCCCGACCGCGTACGTGGTGACCTTCCGGCGCACCGATCCGCTGTACGTCGTCGACCTGCGCGACCCGGCCAAACCCGTCGTCGCCGGTCAGCTGAAGATCCCCGGCTACAGCGCGTACCTGCATCCGCTCAGCGGCACCCGGCTGCTGGGCGTCGGACAGGCCGCCGACGACAACGGCCGCACGCAGGGCACCCAGATCTCCCTGTTCGCCGTCGGCGACCCGGCGAACCCCCAGCGCCTGGCCAACCACGAGGTCGGCGACCACGGCTACAGCGAGGCCGAGTTCGATCCGCACGCGTTCCTCTACTGGCCCGAGACCAACCTGCTGGTGGTGCCGGTGCAGAAGTGGGACAGCGACAAGGGCGAAGCGGGCGCGCTGCTGATCAAGGTCGGCGACACCGGGCTGACCGAGGTGGGCTGGATCACCCACCCGATCCGCGCGACCAGCTCGTACTATCCGGCGGCGATCCGGCGCAGCCTGGTCATCGGCGACGAGCTGTGGACCGTCTCCGACTCCGGGCTCATGGCCAGCACCCTGGCCGGTGCCAAGCGTGTCGCCTGGCTGGCGTACTGAACCTGACGATCCAGTAACCTTCAGGCGGTGACCGCCGCCTCGCGTACCCTCATCGATCTGCTCCCGCCACCCGCCGAGGGTGGCGGGCCCAGCGAGCCCGAGGAAGTCCTGCTCGCCTTCGAGGGCTGGGCCGCGAGCCGGGGGCTGAGCCTGTACCCGGCGCAGTCGGAGGCGCTGCTGGAGATCGTCACCGGCTCGCACGTGATCTTGGGTACGCCGACCGGATCGGGCAAGAGCCTGGTCGCGGCGGGCGCGCATTTCTCCGCGCTCGCGTCGGGCGAGCGGACCTTCTACACCGCGCCGATCAAGGCGCTGGTCAGCGAGAAGTTCTTCGCGCTGTGCGAGCAGTTCGGGGCCAAGAACGTCGGCATGCTCACCGGCGACGCCGCCGTCAACGAGTCGGCCCAGATCATCTGCTGCACCGCCGAGATCCTGGCCAACCTGGCCCTGCGCGAGGGCGCGAAGGCCGACGCGGGCCAGGTCGTCATGGACGAGTTCCACTTCTACGCCGAACCCGACCGGGGCTGGGCCTGGCAGGTGCCGCTGCTGGAGCTGCCGAACACCCAGTTCGTCCTGATGTCGGCCACGCTCGGTGACGTCACCCGGTTCCAGGAGGACCTGACGCGGCGTACCGGGCGGGAGACCGCCGTGATCACCTCGGCGACCCGGCCGGTGCCGCTGGTCCACGCGTTCTCGCTGACGCCGCTGCAGGAAACCGTCGAAGATCTGCTCCAGACCCACCAGGCGCCGGTCTACATCGTGCACTTCACCCAGGCCGCCGCGATGGAACAGGCCCAGGCGCTCATGAGCGTCAACATGTGTACGCGCGCCGAGAAGGACGCGATCGCCGAGATGATCGGCAACTTCCGGTTCGCCGCGGGCTTCGGCAAGCAGCTGTCCCGGCTCGTGAAGCACGGCATCGGCGTGCACCACGCCGGCATGTTGCCCAAGTACCGCCGGCTGGTCGAGCTGCTGGCCCAGGCCGGCCTGCTGAAGGTCATCTGCGGCACCGACACCCTCGGTGTGGGAATCAACGTGCCGATCCGGACGGTGCTGTTCACTGCCCTGTCGAAGTACGACGGCACGCGGATGCGGCACCTGAAGGCCCGAGAGTTCCACCAGATCGCCGGGCGGGCCGGGCGCGCCGGGTTCGACACCCTCGGCCGAGTCATCGTGCAGGCCCCGGAGCATGTGATCGCCAACGAGAAGGCGATCGCGAAGTTCGCCGGCGACCAGCGCAAACTCAAGAGCTACGTGAAGAAGAAGCCGCCCGAGGGCATGGTCTCCTGGGGCCAGCCGACCTTCGACAAGCTGGTGGCCGCCGACCCCGAGCCGCTGATCTCCAGCTTCACGGTGACCCACTCGATGATCCTCAACGTCATCGAACGTGGCGGCGACGTCTTCGCCGACCTGCGCAAGCTGCTGACCGACAACCACGAGCCGCGATCGTCCCAGCTCAAGCTCGTCCGCCGGGCATTCGCGATCTATCGCGCGCTGCTGGCCGCCGGAGTCGTCGAGCGCGTCTCCGGGCCGGGTGAGCCGCTCCGCCTGCGGGTGGTCGAGGATCTCCAGCTCAACTTCGCCCTCAACCAGCCGCTGTCGCCGTTCGCACTGGCCGCCCTGGAACTGCTCGACCGCGACTCCGCCACGTACGCCCTCGACGCGTTGTCCATCATGGAATCGACGCTGGAGAACCCGCGCCAGGTGCTGTCAGCCCAGCAGTTCAAGGCGCGCGGCGAAGCCGTCGCCCAGATGAAGGCCGACGGGCTCGAATACGACGAGCGCATGGCGCTGCTGGACGAGGTCACCTATCCCAAGCCGCTCGCCGAACTGCTGGAGGCGGCGTACGAGATGTATCGGCGCGGCCACCCATGGGTGAGCGAACACGAGGTCGCCCCCAAATCCGTCGTACGCGACATGTTCGAGCGCGCCATGACGTTCACCGAATACGTCGCCTTCTACGGGCTGGCCCGCTCCGAGGGCATCGTCCTGCGGTATCTCGCCGACGCGTTCCGGGCGCTGCGGCAGACGATCCCGCCGGACGCGCGTACGGAGGACCTCGAAGACCTCATCGAATGGCTCGGCGAGCTGGTCCGGCAGGTCGACTCCAGCCTGCTCGACGAGTGGGAGCAGCTGCGGAACCCGGTTGTCGAGGGCGCGCCCGTGGTGCTGGAGGAGAAGACGCGCGGCGTCACCGCCAACGTCCGGGCTTTCCGCGTACTGGTGCGCAACGCGTTGTTCCGCCGCGTCGAGCTGGCCGCCTTCGAGCGCTACGACACACTCGCCGAACTCGACCCCGACTTCGACTGGCGTACCCCCCTGGACGCGTACTTCGAGGAGAACGACGAGATCGGCGTGGACGGCGACGCGCGCAGCGCCGCGCTGCTGCTCATCACCGAGGAGAAGGACCGCTGGCAGTGCCGCCAGATCCTCGACGACCCCGACGGCCACCACGACTGGGCGATCACCGCCGAGGTCGACCTGGCCGCGTCGGACGAGGCCGGCACCGCCGTCGTCAAGGTCCTCGACGTCTCCCGCCTCGACTGAGCTCCCCAGCCGCGACTACTGGAACGCCGCGTACGTATCCCAGCCGGGGATAGGTGCGCGGCGTTCCGGCAGTCGTCAGACAAGCCTGGTTCAGGGGCAGGCCGGGACCTCGGTCAGGCGGCTCACCTTGTCCACTGGGATCCACACCTTCGTGTCCACGACGTCGCCCGGGCCGACGACGTATCGAGTGGCCACCACGAGGTAGCCGTCGTGCGCGAAGCTGACCGGTCCGCAAGTCGTTCCGGCGTCGTACTCCACCTTCATGAGCGGGCGGGCCGTCTCGGCGACCGGCGACAGCCAGACGACCAGCAGCGCCATCGCGATCATGGACAGCCCTGCGATCGTCCAACGCTTCGCCGCGTCGATGTCCCGCCTGAGCCGATCGCCCTCCCCCGACGCCGCGGCGTACGCGAGGAAGACCGCGCGGATCAGCGACGCGAACGCGACGACCAGCAGGAACGCGATCCACCATTGCAGCCACCAGGCGAGGTGGACGACGTCGTCGCGACCCCGGACGATGAACGCCGCGCCGAGCACGGCGGTGAGGACGATCAGGCCGTTACGCCACGCGTCCGCCTGAGGGCGGCCCGCCGCCACCCGACTGAACTCACGATCATCAACCTCCACGCCGCACACGATAAAGCGACACCGGGGCTTGTGCTGCCCCGGTGTCGCCTAACTGATTCGCGTCAGCCGTTGATGGAGACGACGTCCACCACGAAGACCAGCGTCTCGTTCGGGCCGATCACGCCGCCCGCGCCCTGCGCGCCGTAGCCCAGGTTCGGCGGGATGACGATCAGGCGACGGCCGCCGACCTTGGCGCCGACCAGGCCCTGGTTCCAGCCGTCGATGACGCGGGCCTGGCCCAGCGGGGCGACGGTGAACGGCTGCGCGCCCCGGTCCCACGAGGAGTCGAACTGCTTCTGCGTCGACCAGGAGACCCCGACGTACTGCACCGCCACCGAGTCGCCGGCCTTGGCCGCGTTGCCCGAGCCCTCGACGATGTCGGTCACCTGGAGGCCGGCGGGCTTCTCGACGTCGCCGGTGAAGGTGATCGCGGGCTTGCTCTTGGTATCGGTGCTGACGTTCACGCCACTGCTGCCTTTCGTCTCGGAGCCGCTGTTGTCACCGCCACAACCGGCCGCCCCTGCGGCCAGCAGCCCGCCCAGGGCCAAAACGGTCACGACTCGCTGAATGATTCGCACCCGCGCAGGCTACCCGAGAGATCGCGGTTCGCCAGTGCAACCGCGCGGACCGCCTGGCCCTACCCCTTAAACGGCAGGTGTATGCGTGACGGTCAGGAAGGTGGCCGCGTCGTAGGGGGTCCGGCCGCGGAGCAGGCCGACGGCGTACGCGATGATCACGAGCCAGGCCGCGCCGACGAAGATCGTGCCGAGGGTGTCGTCGCCCGCCTTGAGGAAGTAGAAGACGCCGGTGTGGGCGAGTTCCCACGGCAGCGCCACCTTGAGCAGGTTCCGGGCCAGCGCCCGGCCGAAGCCGGGCACGTCGGCAGGGACGTCACCCGCAGCGTCGGACACCCGAAGGCGCAGGACGCGTTTGCCGGGCGAAGCGCCCCGGGCCTCCCAGAAGGCCAGCCAGAGGGTCACCGGGACGATCAGGATCACGAACGACACGGCGTTCCAGGCCGCGGTGGAGATGTCCAGGGAGGTGCCGTACGACCTGCCGAGCGGGATCAGCGCCACGGCGTACAAGCTGATGATGCACCAGTCGACGAGCCAGGCGGCGAGACGGCGGAGCGGGGAAGCCTTCACGCGGCGGATCGTAGCCGCCGCGCGCGAGTCAGTGGATCCCGCGCATGAGCGAGCGGATGTGCTTGGTGAACATGAACGCGGCGAGGCCGATGAGCACGGACACGATGCCGAGGATCAGGAAGTAGCTCGGCCCGCCGTCGGACAGTTTGGCGACCTGGCCGCCGACGGCGTCGCCGACCGCAGTGGACAGGAACCAGACGCCGAGCATCTGGCTGGCGTACCAGGCGGGGGCGAGTTTGGTCGTCATGGACAGGCCGACCGGCGACAGCGACAGCTCACCGGCGACCTGCAGCGCGTAGACGGCGACCAGCCACAGCGGGGAGACCTTGTGGGTGAGGGCCTGCTGGGCGGCGGCGGCCATGAGCATGAAGGACAGACCATTGAGGATGAGCGCGACCGCGAACTTCCACGGGGTGGAGACGCGGGTGCCGAGCTTGACCCACAGCGCGCCGGCCAGCGGCGCACCGATGATGATCAAGATCGGGTTGACCGATTGAAGCCAGGCGGCCGGGAAGGTGAAGTTGCCGATGGTGCGGTTGGTGTTGTCGTCGGCGAACGTGTTGAGCACCGAGCCGGCCTGGTCGTAGATCATCCAGAAGCACGCGGCGAACACGAACAGCCACACGTACGCGTGCATCCGGCTGCGTTCCACGTCGGTGAGCCGCTTGTCGAGGAAGATCCGGCTGAAGTAGACGACGGCGACCGCCACCGTGAACCAGGCCAGCAGGTCGACGACGCTGCGTACGCTCAGCAACCCGACCAGCGCCAGGAGGCCGATCACCACGGCGGCGATCACCATGCTGAGGCCGACCCAGCGCAGTGTCCGCGTACGCTCCGGGCCGACCAGCGGGTGGGTCGGCGCGACGCCGTTGTCGCGGAGCCGGCGGCCGCCGACGATGTACTGGATGACGGCGAAGGTCATGCCGACCGCGGCGACGCTGAAGCCCAGGTGGTAGTTGAAGTGGTCGGCGAGCCAGCCGGTGATCAGCGGGGCGATGAACGCGCCGAGATTGATGCCCATGTAGAAGATCGAGAATCCGGCGTCGCGGCGGGGCGAGTCCTTCTCGTAGAGGTTGCCGACCATCTGGGAGATGTTCGGCTTGAGCAGCCCCGTGCCGAGCACGATCATGATCAGGCCGGGAAAGATGCTCCAGTCGGTCGGGATGGCCATCGTGTAGTGACCCAGCGCGATGACGATGCCGCCGTAGAGCACCGAACGCCGGGCGCCCAGCAGCCGGTCGGCGACCCAGCCGCCCGGCAACGCCGCCAGGTACACCATGCCGACGTAGACGCCGTAGAGGGCGTTGGCGTCGGCGTCGGGCATCCCGAGGCCGCCGTCGGCGACGCTGGCGGTCAGGAAGAGGACCAGGATGGCCCGCATGCCGTAGTAGCTGAACCGTTCCCACATCTCGGTGAGGAACAGCGTCGACAGGGCCCGGGGATGTCCGAAGAACGATCGGTCCAGGTCTTCCGCCGGGACCGGCTCAGTGATCGACATCCCAGACCTCCGAATTCACGATCAAATAGCCCTAAAATGGACCATAACGGATCTCCAGGGCCGGGTCAGGGCAGTCACCTAATTCCCGGGGCAGGTACCCTTGTGGGAATCTCTGACGCACTCGCGGTCGTTGCACCGTGTGATCAGGGACTGAGCAGGACCTTGCACTAACTTTCTCGAGGGGTGAGCCGAATATGGGCGAGCGCATGCTGCGCGGGAGCCGACTGGGCGCCGTCAGCTACGAGTCGGACCGCAACACCGAACTGGCTCCGCGTCAGACCCGTGAGTACTTGTGTGCCAACGGCCACCAGTTCGAGGTGCCGTTCGCCGTCGACGCCGAGGTGCCCATCACCTGGGAGTGCAAGTTCGACGGCACGGTGGCCCGCCTGGTCGACGGCTCCGAGCCGGAGCAGAAGAAGGTCAAGCCGCCGCGTACACACTGGGACATGCTGCTGGAACGCCGGTCGCTGGAGGAGCTCGAGGAGATCCTCAACGAGCGGCTCGACGAGGTCAGGACCCGCCGGGGTCGTTGACCTTCAGCAACGCGTCGGGGCCTGCCAGGTTCGCCTGGCAGGCCCTTTCTGTGTCCCGGCTTTTTGTGTCCCGGTTTCGCGGTGGTGCGGCCCGTTGCTCCCGCCGGGCACCGGTCGGGCCGCTGGGCGGCCCTCCCTGCCGGCTCCGCGTCGGTTCAGCCAGCCACGACTCGCGCCAGCTCGGCCGACAGCCGGTCCAGGTGCTGGTCGACCTGCTCGCGGTCGTAGCCGCGCAGCACGACAAGCCCGTTGGCGCGGAACTCGGCGATCGACTGCGCCGCCTTCGACGCGGCGGCGCGGTCTTGATATCCGAGCGCGTTCTCGGCCGCCCGGATCTCCTTCTCGACCTGTTCGCGGTCGTAGCCGCGCAACACGATCGTGAAGGGCGTCTCCGCCGGGGTGGTCTCGACGGCGAGCGTCGGCTCGCTGCGCCTCGGCAGTGTCATGACCACGATGAAGACTGCGGCTATCGCGGCGGCGATCAGGAACGGCAGCACTGGGACCCCTCTCCCCAACGAGTGGGGTCAGGGTAGCCGGGTCAGTCGACGATCTCGCCTTCGATGACCTCGTCGGTCTCCTTGGGCTGGGCGGCCTTCGGCGTACGCTGCACGCGCACCTGACGCGGCCCGAACAGGTCGCCCGCGACATTGGACGGGACGCGCTTCTCGGTGATGCGCTGGCCCCGCCGGGCGGCGAGCTTGCGGATCGGCGGGATCAACAGCAACGCCCCGATCACTCCGGTGAAGAAGCCCGGCACGAACAGCAGCAGCGCGCCGATCGCCCCGGCGATGCCGTCGGCGGCCTGGGGACCGACCGGGCTGTTGCTGCGGGCGGCGTCGCGCACTCGACGCCAGCCGCGCCGACCCTCCCGGCCGAGCGCGAACACGCCGGCCGCGCTCATCAGCAGCAGGACGAACAGCGCCCACCCGAAGCCGATGAGCTGGGCCACGCCCACGAAAACGGCGATCTCGACGATCGCCAGGACCAGCACCGCCAGCGGGACGAAACGCCACCGAGACCGCACTGCCACCTCCAGACCCACGCCGGCGTCTGCCGGCGCTTCCAGCCTACCCGCGCGAGCGGCGACGCAGCACGACAGCACCGGCCAGGACAGCGATCGCCGCCACACTCAGCACCAGCTCCGGCCAGTACGCCAGCCGCGTGGCCAAGTCGTACGCGAGATCGGCCTCGGACCACCGCAGCGGCCCGTCCGGGA
The DNA here is from genome assembly GCF_040682475.1 of Hamadaea sp. NPDC051192. Classification (NCBI taxonomy): domain Bacteria; kingdom Bacillati; phylum Actinomycetota; class Actinomycetes; order Micromonosporales; family Micromonosporaceae; genus Hamadaea; species Hamadaea sp. NPDC051192. Next base: position 42 of record NZ_JBFBAZ010000137.1, on the reverse strand, counting down.
CGGTGACCCCGGGATCGTCGGCGCTGCCGTGCCCGGGGTCGA
>NZ_JBFBAZ010000136.1:0-20839 GCF_040682475.1 Hamadaea sp. NPDC051192 | reverse complement strand
GATGCGCTCGGCCCCGAGCCGCCGCGCGGCCAGCACCCCGCAGAGCCCGACCGCCCCGTCCCCGACGACCGCCACCGTGCTGCCCGGCGCGACCCGGGCGCTGAGCGCGGCGTGGTGCCCCGTCGACATGACGTCCGACAGCGCCAGCACCTTGACCAGGTCGTCGTCGGGCAATCCGGCCGGCAGCGGCACGAGCGTGCCGTCGGCGAACGGTACGCGTACCGCCTCGCCCTGGCCGCCGTCCGCGCCGACCTGGCCCCAGAACCCGCCGTGTACGCAGCTGGTCTGCAAACCGGCCTGGCAGAACTCGCACGTCCCGTCGGACCACACGAACGGGGCCACGACCGCCTGGCCGACCTTCAGCGTCCGCACGCCCGTGCCCGCCGCCTCGACGACGCCGAGGAACTCGTGCCCGATCCGCTGGCCCGGCTGGCGGTTCGCCACCCCCTGGTACGCCCACAGGTCGCTGCCGCAGATGCAGGCGTGGGTGACCCGGACGATCGCGTCGGTCGCCTCGACCAGGTCAGGATCGGGCACCTCCTCGATCCGGATGTCCTTCGGAGCATGAATGACCGCTGCGCGCATACCCCCGATCCTAGGCGCGGCGGCTGCCGTTGATCATGGGGTTTCCCACCCCGACACACCGTCGAGACCACGGTTAACTCCATGATCAACGCGGCGAGGGCGGGGTGGGGCGAGCGGGGTGGGGCGAGCGGGGTGGGGCGAGCGGGGCGAGCGTCAGCGGGGTGGCGGGTGGGGGTGGCGGGTGCGTCAGCGAGACAGGTGGCGGGCGATGACCATGCGCTGGATCTGGTTGGTGCCCTCGACGATCTGCAGCACCTTCGCCTCGCGCATGTACCGCTCGACCGGGTGATCCGCGACGTAACCCGCCCCGCCGAGCACCTGCACGGCGTCCGTGGTCACCTTCATCGCCACGTCGGTCGCGAACAGCTTGGCCTGGGCAGCCTCGATCGAATACGGCTGCCCCGCGTCCTTGAGCCGGGCGGCGTGCAAGGTCAGTGCCCGGGCCGCCGCAAGCTGGGTGGCCGCGTCGGCGACGAGGAAGCCGAGCCCCTGGAAGTCGATGATCCGCTGGCCGAACTGCTTGCGTTCCTTGGCGTACCCGATGGCGTAGTCGAGCGCGCCCTGGGCGAGCCCGACCGCGCAGGCCGCGATGCCGAGCCGGCCACTGTCCAGCGCGCCCATGGCGATCGTGAAACCCTCGCCCTCGCCGCCGATCAGCCGGTCCGCGGGCACCCGCGCCCCGTCGAGCACGACCTGCGCCACCGGCGACGCCTTCAGCCCCATCGTCCGCTCGCGCGGCTGCGGCTCGATGCCCGCGGTCGCGGCGTCCGCGAACAGGCAGGAGATCCCCTTGGCGCCGGGCCCGCCGGTCCGGCAGAAGATGTTGTACGCGTCCGCGACGCCGGCATGGGTGATCCACGCCTTCGTGCCGTTCACGACGTACGCGTCGCCGTCCAGCCGGGCCGCGGTGGTGAGGTTGGCCGCGTCGGATCCGCCGGCCGGCTCGGACAGGCAGTACGCCCCCAGCAGCTCCCCACCGAGCAGGTCCGGCAGCCAGCGCTGCTTCTGCTCCTCGGTCCCGTAGGTGGCCAGCGGGTAGCAGGCCAGGGTGTGCACGCTGACCGCCTCCGCGACGGCCAGCCACCGGCTCGCCAGGATCTCCAGCACCTGGAGGTAGACCTCGTAGGGCTGATCCGCCCCGCCGTAGCCGCTGGAATAGGGCAGGCCGAGGAAGCCGCTGCGGCCGAGGGTCCGGATGATCTCGCGGGGGAACTCGCCCCGCGCCTCGAAGTCGTCGGCACGCGGACGCAGTTCCTTGTCGGCCAGCTCGCGGGCGAGGTCGAGCAGGTCACGGGACAGTTCCGCAGCCGACGGGTCGAGGCTGGGGGGCAGGAGCACAACGCTGGGCATGCGAATAGCTTAACGAACGTTAGGGCCTGGGCGCGTACCCGGCTGGTGTCACCCCCGTGTGGCAGTCTGATGGGCGTGACCGCTCCCCTGCTCGCCGTCGACGCGCCCAGCCTCTACTTCCGCGCGTACTTCGGCGTACCCGAGTCGTCCGCCAAGACGGCGTCCGGCCAGCCGGTCAACGCCGTCCGGGGCTTCCTGGACATGCTGGCCACCCTGGTGCGGACGCGCAAGCCCGATCGCATCGCGTGCGCGCTCGACGCCGACTGGCGGCCGGCCTGGCGCGTCGAGCTGCTGCCCAGCTACAAGGCCCACCGGGTGGTCGCCGAGCCCGCCCCGGGCGTCTCCGTCGAAGAAGTGCCCGACACGCTCGCCCCCCAGGTTCCGATGCTGCTCGAGGTGCTCGAAGCCTTCGGGATCGCGGCCTTCGGCGTACCGGGATATGAGGCCGACGACGTCCTCGGCACGCTCGCCGCGTCCGCCTCGCGGAAGGCCCCGGTTGAGGTGGTCAGCGGCGACCGCGACCTGTTCCAGCTCGTCGACGACGAGCGAGGCGTCCGGTTCCTCTACGTCGGCCGGGGCGTGGCCAAGCTCGAAGACTGCGACTCCGCCGCCGTCGTCGCCAAGTACGGCGTACCGCCGGAGGCGTATGTGGACTTCGCGATCCTGCGCGGCGACCCGAGCGACGGGCTGCCCGGCGTACCGGGTGTCGGCGAGAAGACGGCGATGGCGCTGGTCAACCGCTACGGCAACCTAGCCGGGATCCGAGCCGCCGCACTGGAATCCGTCGGCGAGATGGCCTCCGGCGTACGCCGCAAGATCGCCGACGCCGCGTCCTACTTGGACGTCGCTCCGAAGGTGGTACGCGTAGCCGACGACGCTCCGCTCCCGCCGGTAGACCTGACGCTGCCCCGCGCGCCGAAGGACGCCGACCGGGTGTTGGCGCTCGCCGAGGAGTGGAACCTCGCCGGCTCCTGCCGCCGGCTCGTCGACGCCCTCGCCGCCTGACACTCGCTGTCTGCCCTTAACCTGCAGATCACGGTTACGCATGCTTCCTGGCGCGAGGAGGCATGCACAACCGTGATCTGCACCTAACGGGTGCGGCGGGCGAAGGCGAGCCAGGTGACAGCGAGCAGAGCGAGCGCCCCCACCCCGACGGGAACGAGGACGGGGAGCGCGGGCGGAACCGCGGGCACCCCCAGCCACGTCTCCCCCGAGGTGATCGGCAGCACCGACCGGGCCAGCGCCCACGCCAACCCCGCCCCCAGGAGTCCTAACAGGACTCCGAAGAACACCGCGATCGCGTACGCGAGCCGCGACGACCCGCGCAGGGTCCGTTCCCGGAGTCCGGCCAACCGCAGCGCGCTGAGATCCGGCGAACCCCGGTCGACCCGGGCGACGGCGAGCAGGACCGCTCCCAGCAGCAGCCAGGCGACCACGGTCGCGCCGACGAACAGCCGCAGCACGAGGGCGGCCGGCGACCGGGCTGCGACCGTACGCGCCTCGGCCCGCGAGACGGAGCCGACGACGAGCACGCCCTTGGCCTGCAACGCCGCTGTCAGCGTGTCGGGCGCCGACGCGGTCAGCCAGACCTCCATCGAGTCCAGCGTATGCGCGCCGCCGCTCGCCGCGATCAGCGTGTCGAGGTCGACGAGCAGGCCGGTGTCGCCGATCCGGGGCAGCACCGGAGCCTCGCCGACCTGGGTCAGTTTCAGGGAGCCGCCGCTGAGCGGCAGGTCCATCCGCCGAGCGTCGACGTCGAGGCCGGGCGTGGCGATGGCGGGCAGCGCCTCCGGGACTTCCGGCGGCAGGAGCAGACCCGATCCGGTCAGCTTCCAGTTCCCCGCCTTCTCCAGCGAACCCACCACACGCCAGTCGCTGATGTCGGCGTACGGCGAGAGTTCTTCCAGTGACAGCCGCCAGCCCGCGCCGCTCGCCGCCACGCCGTTGATCGCGTCCAACCGGCAGCCCGCGTCGCACGCGGCCGGGAGCGTAGTGGTCAGCGTACTGCGCCCGGCGTTGGGCGATCCGAGCGTGACCGTCTGCCGTCGGCCGTCCGAAGTGGTCACCTGCGCCAGCAGCAACGCCCGCGGAATCACCACCCCGTCGAGCGGCGTCGCCGTCACGGTCACCGACACCGTCTTCGACAGCAATCCGCGTTCGGTCAGCTTCGGCCCGATCTGCGCCGCGACGGCCGGCGCCCGGTCCCAGTCGAGCTGGGCCGCCCGGCTCAGATCCAGTGCCAGGATCTCCGGATGCCTGGTCTCGCTGGAGATCCGCCCGACCGGCATCGCGAACGCGCCCTCCGGATCGACCGCACGCACCGCCGCGATCACCTGACCCGGGTCAGCGGCGCGCACGGAGAGCACACGATCGGCACCTACCGACAACGCGATCTGCTTCTCGCGTACCACCTGGCTCGTGGCGAGCGACGACGCGACCAGCGCGAGCAATGCCACGGCCAGGCCGCTCACCGCGATCAGCTGGCGTGCGGCCGGCCGTCGCCCGAGCTGCGCGGCGGCCAGGCCCAGAACGAGCCGGCCCGCGCGCAGCAGCCGCGGCGTCGCGGCCCGGACCACCGCGGGCAGGATCCGCGCGACCACCAGCACCATCGCCGCCGCCAGGAGCGCGGGGGCGAAGTTTCCCAAGCCCTCAGTCGTACGCACAAAGGCGAGACTGGTGACGGCGAGCGCGACCAGCGCAACCTCCCCGGCGGGCAGCTGCCGCAGCCGGGCCGCCCAGGCCGGGCCGACCTGCCGCAGCGCGTCGACCGGGCGGGCGATCACGACCGGCAGGACCGCGACCGTGATCGCGAACGCGACGGCGAAGGCAGTGAGGCCGACCGCCAGGGTGAACGGCGACCCGGCGATCGACGCCCCGATGACCAGCCCGGCGAGCGCCACGAACAACGGCGCGCCACCGCCGAGCGCCCACCGCGACGGCACCGGCAGCCCCCGGACGGCCTGTACGCCGAGTTCCCCGCGTTCCCGCTGGACCTGCCGGGACACGAGCAGGAACAGCACCAGGCAGCCGAGCGTCAGGACGGGCAGCACGACGGCCGGAGTGGCGACGCCGACGTAGCGGCGCTGGTCCTGCACCCGATCCAGGAGCATGGGCAGCCCGTCGGACGGCGGCTCGATCAGCTTCGGCTGCAGGATCCCCTCCAGGAACTGCTGCCACGTCATGGTGCTGAGCAGCGACGGTTCCACGAGCACGTCGGCGGTGAGCAGATGGCTGTCGTGCGGCACCGCCTGCATCGCGTCGGCCCGGGTCAGCAACGGGCCCTCCACGCTGCCGTCGAGCCGGGTGGTGAACGGGCTCGGCGAGCCCCAGTAGTCCTCGTTCTGGTCCAGCGGCGTGTAGACGCCGACCACGTCGAACGGGTGCGAACCGTCCGGCGACGGGTACCACATGTTGTACTTGTCGTCGAAGAGCCCCTGCGCGACGTCGAGCACCGAGCCGACCGACACCTGCAACGCCTTCGCCTGATCAGCCGGCACCACGATCTCACCCGGCGCGACCGGGCACCGCCCGGCGGTCATCTTCAGGTGTACGCAGAAGTCCTCCCGGAACATCAGCGTGCTCGCGTCGTTCGGGACGAAGCCCAGGACGTCGAACTGCTGGCCATAGCGGACCGTCAGCCCCGGTGTGTCGCGTACGCGGTTCAGCGTGGTCTCGAAATTCGACGAGTCCTTGGAATCAGCGGCGATCCGGAACTCCCGCTCGGCCAGCGGCGCCTCGGCGATCGTGTCGGCGGCCAGCCGATCCCCCGTACGCCCCGGGAAATCCGCGCCCACGGCGGCGAGCGCGCCGAGGACACCGGTCAGTACGCCCACCGTGACCAGGCCCGCCCAGCGGGCGCGGATCAGCAACGCCAGCAACGGGATCACTTCTCGTCCCCCTCTCGCTCACCGCTTGGGCGCTCACCGCTTGGGCGCTGGCCGCTTGGGCGCTGGCCGCTTGGGCGCTCACCGCTTGGGCGCTCACCGCTTGGGCGCTCACCGCTTGGGCGCTCGCCGCTTCCTTCGCGCTCGCCGCTTGGGCGCTCGCCGCTTGGGCGCTGGATCACGGATATGGGTCGAATCTTGGACGGTTTTTCCATGGATATCCGTGATCCGGTCCCCTCCCCGGCGGGGCCGGGGGCGGGAGCGGCGGGGGCGGGGCCGGCGGTGGCCGGTCGCCCAACCCGACTGGTTCCGCTCGCGGACCGGACGGCGAGGGTGACCCGCCGAGTGGCCCAGCTGACCGCCGCGACGACCACCGCCGCGCTGATCACCCCGGCCAGCACGAGTACCCCGAACGGCACCCCTCCGGGCGGCGCAGCGAGCACCTGCCACCGATCCGTGAATATCTTCGGCGGCGGTACGGGCAGCGCCGCTGCTGCGACCGCGGCGATGAGGCCGGCCGCTGTCGCGGCTGCCGGGGGCCAGCCGTAGAAGGCCAGCCCGGCTCGGCGTACTGCTCGCTCGGGCAGGCCCTGCACCCGCAGCGCGGTCAGGTCCTTGACCGTCGCCGTCCGCCCGGACGCGGCTGCCAGCAGCAACGCGGTCGCCGCGATGACGAGCCCGAGGATCGCGGCGAGCAGCGCGAACCGGCGGATGGCGGCCGGGGCGTCGTCGTCGAGCCGGTCGGCCGCCTGGGCCGGGGTCTCGCTGCGCAGCACCCGGATCTGCCGCTTCGCCAATTCGTCCACGATGGACTCCGGGGCGTCGGCGGTGAGCCACACCTGGAACTGCTCCGCCGCCAGGCGTACGCCGGCCAGCTCGTCCAGCTCGGTCAGGTCGACGAGGACTCCGGACGAGCCGAGCCGGGGCAGCGCCGAGACCTGGCCGGTCACCCGGACCGGGACGGCCGGTGCGCCCAGCATGTCCAGCCACAACTGCTGCGGCCGGTTGCCGTAGCCGGGCGTACCGGCGAGCACCACCGGAATCGGGACCGGCGCCCCGACCGGGTACGCCGACGGCAGGCACGAGCCTCGAAGCGGCAGGCCGCAGGTCGGCGGGGCGATGATGGACAGCCCGTCCGGGCCGGTCGACAGCTCGGCGGCCAGCGCGTCCGGCTGGACCGGCCCCCGCCAGCGCACCCGATCGGTGAGGTCGGCCCGGCTGACCAGGTCCGTCCCGCTCGCCTGGACGGCGTGCAGGGTGACCTGGGTGCCCCAGTCGGGCTTGCCGTAGTGCACGGGCGGGCCGCCGGGCTTGGGCTCGTCCCGCGTGACCATGTCGAACGAGGCGATGCGGCAACCGTCGTCGCAATGCTCCACAGTGGCGGAGTACGTCGCCCGCCCGGGAGTCAGCGGCCCCCACAGCGCGCGTACGGCCACACCGTCTCGCCGGACCAGCGACGCGGCGACATACACGGTGTCGGCCACGTCATCAGATTCGTCGGCGGCATGAGCGCTCAACCCGTCACGGCCGAGCTTGTGCAGTTTCGGGTTCAGCGTGACGTCGAGCGCCAGCGTTCCGCTCGCCACCTTCCAGCCCGGCGCCTGGTCGTCGCGCACGCCCGGCAGCGGTCCGTATTCGGCGCGCCACAACGCCGTCCGGGCCAGCCGAGACGTGTCGACCGCCAGCACGCCGTCGCTGAGCCCGGCCGACAACGTGTACTGCGCCGCCGCCATCGCGTACTGGCCGCCGGGGTCGACTTCGCGGACCGCGTCGCGCAATACGACCCGGCTCGGCGCGGTCACCGTCAGCACCCGCGCCGCCCCCACCTGGAGCGCGGCCCGGTCGGCGATCGCCGGACGAGCGCGCAGATCGTCGGCGAACGCTCCAGCCAGCCCGGCCACCGCCACGACCAGCAAGGTCACCACCCAGCGCAGGGCCGGTCGCCGGCTCGCCGACAACGCCGCGAACGCCGACGGCAGCCGGCCCGCGCGGGCCGCCCAGCCACCGGTCCGCGCGGCCAACGCCAGCAGTAGGCGACTGACCAGCAACCCCGCCGCCAGCGCCAGCACCGCCGGAGCGGCAGCGGGCGCGACCGTGGCGGTCCGCGTCTGCGCGACGCTGATCAGCTGCCACACGCCGACTCCCGCCAGCAGCAGCACGACGATCTCGACCACGTCCAGCGCGCGCCCGGTCCGCGCCCGCGCGGGCACGTCCCGCAGCAACTCGCTCACGGTCGCCCGAGTCGCCTCCGTCTGCGCCACCGCCGCCACGACGATCGCGCTGACCAGCACCGCCGCGCCCGATCCCAGGCTCGCGGCGAGCGCCGTCGACTGTTCGGTTCCGGCCCCGCCCGCCAGGGCATATCCAGCGAGTACGCCCAACGGCGCGCCCAGGATCGCGGCGGCGAGCATGGGCGACACGGTCGGGGCCAGCGACGAGGTCCAGACCCGCCACCAGCGCACACCCCGCAACCGGACGAGCCCGACGTCGGTGCGATGAGCCTGGGCCGCGTGCCGGACGGCGACGAACAACGCGACCCCGCACAGCAGCACCAGCCGGGCCGCCGCGACAGCGATGCCGTTGAGCAGTTCCTGCTGCTCAGCCTCGATCTCCCGGGCGAGACTGTCGGCCGACGTACGCACGACCATGTTGTCGGCGCCCAGCCCCTGCCGGGCCACGTCGAGCCGATGCGCCAGATCCCCGTCGTACGCATCCGAGGCGAGCAGCAGCGAAACGGTCGTGGTGACCTTCGTGACCGCCGTGTCCAGCGTCGGCCGGACGGTGAAGCCCGGTTCCAGATCCTGCGGCCCGGTCTTGAGCACGCCAGACCAGTACGGGTCGAGCGGATCCTGCGGCTGATAGCGGCCGACGACGGTCAACGTCACCGGCAGCTTGGCCTCCTCCGGCGTGTACGCCACCGTGTCCCCGACGGCCAGCCCCAGCCGCTCGGCGGTGACCTGGCCGATCATGATCTCGCCGGATGCGGCCGGGCACGCGCCCTCGATCAGGGAATGCGCGCAAACCCCGTCCCGGGCGAGGACGGAGAACGTCGTCAACTCGCCGACCGTCATCCGGCCGCTCATCGCGTACTCGGTGATCGTGTCGAGGGTCGGCAGGTCGCCGGCCCGCGTACGCAGCGCCTCCCGAAGAGGATCTGCCTCGCTGATCTGCCCGGGCTCCTTCGACCGGATCGATACACTGACATACCGCTCCACTGGAGCGGCGGTGTCGACCGCCCGCCGGGCCAGCGCTTCCCGGGTCGCGAAGGCGTACCAGGGGGTGGCGGCGGCCGCCGCGATGGCGAGCAGGGTGAGCGCCCAGATGGCCGCCACCTGAGCCCGCCGTGAGCGGATTGCGCTCCAAACCAGACCGATCACGTTCTGAAACAGTGCCTAGGGGCGCAAATTCTTTGCGGACCCACGCCGATCGTTACCAATTCGGGATCTTCCTCTCGCGGCCGTGAGTCCTTTATGGAACTTCCGCTCCGGCCGTCGCGGGGCGGGTGTTTGTTGCTGAGACGGGTCGGGCCGCCCGTTCGCACCTCGATGCGGACGGGCGGCCCTCAGTGTGCCGGTAGGCGGCTGTTCTCGTCAGCCCCGAACTCAGCCCACGAGCAGGTAGCTCGACCCGATGGTCGAGGTCCCGTCGCTGTAGCTGAGCTTGCCGAGGTAGCGGACGCCCGCCGTCAGGCCGGTCCAGGAGACCGTCAGCGACGCCGCGCCGCCGACCGTGACCGTCTGGCTCGCAGGCGACACGGTGGCGTTGCCCGCCGAGGTGGTGCCGAGCGTCCAGCCGTTCAGCTTGACGTCCAGCGGGCCGGACGCCGAACCGAACAGCACGACGTAGATGTCGTACGTCCCCGGGTTCAGGATCATCGTCTCGTTGGCGTCGCCGCCGGCGCTGAGCGTCACCTCGTTCGCCGTCCCCGCCGCGTACGCGTACAGGTCGGTGTCGGTGGCACCGGCGTAGTCCGCGTTGAACGTGGAGTAGCGGCCGATGGTGCCCGCCGGGACGGTGACCGTGAGCTTCGCCGTCCGGCTGCTGACCGCCGGGGCGGCGTCGTCGAACGAAGGACCGGCCGGGTCCAGCGCGTGGCTGGTGACGTCGGCCGGAACGAGACCGGCCAGCGTCGCGCTGAGCGTCCCGGCGAAGCCGGACTTCACCGGCACCGCCACGCTGCCGGCCGCCGTCGAACCGGTGATCTCCGGCGACACCGCCAGCGAGACCGGCTTGACCGCGATGGGGCTGCGGACCTTGTGCTTGCCGGTGCCGAACTCCTGCCAGGTCAGCGAGCCGAAGGCCCACTCGCCGATCGCGGCGTTCGTCCGGGTGATGGTGACCGTGTAGCTCTTGGTCTTGCCGGGGCCTACGACGAGCAGCGGCGGGTTCACCTTGACCTTGAACCCGGCCGGTGCCGACACGACCGGCACGTAGACGCCCGCACGCTTGGTCACGTTGGTGACCGACCGCTTGATCGTCTGCGAGCCCGCGAGGTCGCCGACGGCGATGGACGGGTAGTTCAGGTCGCTCGGGTCGACCGTCGGGTAGCTCGCGCAGAACGACGGGTCGGTGATGAGCTGGAACTGACCCAGGGCGCAGCCGTACGCGATCCAGTCGGTCGGCGTCGAGTCGTAGACCAGGCCCGGGTCGAACGCCGGAGCCGGGGTCACGTGGCCCGAACCGAAGTTCAGCGGCGTCGCGTCGCCGAACGCCCACTGGATCGGCTTGCCCTGGTTGTCCTTGGTGCTCGCCGTGGTCATCAGGGCCGACTTGACCGCCATCGGCGACCAGTCGGGGTGCTTGGCGATCAGCAGCGCCGCGATGCCCGCGATGTGCGGCGAGGACATCGAGGTGCCCGAGTAGGTCGCGAAGCTGTTGCCGTAGTTGGCCGCGGTCGGCGCCACCGAGGCGACGACGTCCACGCCTGGCGCGGTGATGTCCGGCTTGAGCAGGTCGCCGTTACCTGCGATGGCCGGTCCGTACGACGAGAATCCGGCCATCTGCGGAGCCCGCACCTTGGTGGTGTCGACCACGCTGATGCTCGCCGTCGCGCCCGCCGTCTGGGCGTATGCCCGGACCGCCGCGCCCGCCGTCGAGTCGAGGTGCACCGTCGGCAGGAAGTGGTCGTCGCCGTTCAGCGACTGCGCCGCCGAGGTGTTGGCCAGGACGACGCCGACGCCGCCCGCGTTCTTCACGGCGAGGCTCTTCTCGACCCGGGCGTTGCCGCCCCGGTCGCAGACCACGATCTTGCCGGCCGTGAGCGCGGGGTCGAGGGTGCCGACGTAGCACAGCTGGGCCTGCGTCGGATCCGCGTCGGCCTTCTTCACCGCCGACGAGTAGACCAGCGGCGACGAGGCGACCGCGGCCGGGATGGTGCCGATGCCCTGGTAGGTCGAGCCGTTGCCCAGCGTGACCGACTTCGAGTTGCCCCGGTCGTGGGTGCTGGCCGCGACGGTGGTGATCCACGGGTCGTTGTGCGCGACGCTGCTCTCGCCGATCGTGTCGCCGTCGTTGCCAGCCGAGGCCGAGACGAAGACGCCCGCCGCGGCGGCGTTGAAGAACGCGATCTCGGCACCGGCCACGATGTACGCCGACGAGCCGGAGATCGAGTAGTTGATGACGTCCACACCGTCCGCGGTGGCCTGCTCGATCGCGGCCACCAGGTCGATCTCCTGGCCGTGGCCGGAGCCGTCGGAGCCCTGCCACAGCGCCTTGTACATCGCGAGGCGGGCGGCCGGGGCCATGCCGCTGATGCTGCCGACCTCGTTGCCGCCGATGGTGGCCGGTACGCCGAAGTCGCCCGCCGCCGTCGACGAGGTGTGCGAGCCGTGGCCGCCGTAGTCACGCGGCGAGTCGAACTCGAAGTCCTCGATCTCCGGGAAGCCGGCACGGTAGTACCGCGCGCCGATCAGCTTGTTGTTGCAGGGCACCGGAGCCTCGACACCCGAGTCGCAGGTGCCGTGCCACTTCGCGGCGATCGCCTTGGCGTCCGGACGGGGCTCGGACAGCGCCGCGAACGACGCGCTCTCCGGCCAGATGCCGGAGTCGATGACGCCCACGATGACGCCCTCGCCGGCCCGCTTGTCGCCGTGGAACTGCTGGTTCCACACGCCGTTCTTCCCGGTGAGGCCGAGGAAGTCCCGCGTCGTGGTGGTGTCGGCGGTGTAGGTCTGGCTCTCCCAGAGCTTCTTGATGCCCGAGGTCTTCGCCAGCTTCTGCGCCTCGACGGCGGTCAGCCGGACCGCGAAGCCGTTGAACGTCACACCGTAGTCATAGGTCTTCGACGCCGGGTTGATGCCTGCGGCGCGCAAAGCCTTGTCGTGCTTGCCGGTCAGATAGTTCCGGTACGCCGTCGCGCCGCTCGAGTGCGCGTCCAGCCGCTTGCCCTGCGTCGTACGGGTGGCGGTGTAGCCCGAGACCTTGCCGTCGTACGTCGCGACGGGGGCGTCGATCGCCTGCACGATGTAGAGCTTGGTCTGCTGCGCCGAGCCGGCGGCGACGGCCTGCGTACTGCTGCCGGCTATCAAGCCACTGGCAACGAGGGCGAGCGCCGCTAGGGCCGCCGTCGCAGGCGCGCGCCGGCCCTTCGGCCGGAGTGCGTTCATGGGGGTTTCCTCTCCAGTAGGCGAACCGTGATCGTGAACGGTCCACATGGTTCCGGAGCGTATGACTCGGAGGTACGACGTCTACTCACCTGATCGACTACACACGGCGGTCCGTTCGGCGGAGGCAACGCATTTGGTGTGGACGATGTCGTTCGCGATTCGATCGGGAGCTGTGGAATGACAGACTTGTCATCGCCTCGGGGTCAGATCACCATGTTCACCACCGCGTACCAGAGGGCCAGGTAGAGCACCTGAAACGGGCGCTGCGACCGGGTCAGCGACCCCAGCGACCAGGCCAGTGAAGGGATCGCCACGACGCAGCCGGCCCAGATCGCCAGGCTGGGCAGCGAACCGGCGAGCAGCCACCGGAGCATCGGGCCGAGCCCCAGGGCCGCAGTGAAGAGCACCCCGGCCGTCCATTCCGCCGCCCCTCGCCGCGCCGGCCCCGGGTACGCCCCCAGCAGTCCGGCCACCGAGGACTCGTGCCGGAATGCCCCGAGCCGAGACCACACCAGCACCGGCCACACCCAGACGACGGGCAGCAACGCCGGTGCCGCCAGGCCGCAGAGCGCCAGTCCAGCCGCGACCAGCCACCACCATCCGGACGCGTGCCGGGCCAGCACACGCGCCTCCCCGCTGACGAGGCCGGCGAACCGGGATCCTCGAACCACCTCGGTAACGGGCCGGTGGCCGAATGCGGCACCGGCCGTCGGCTCGACCGCGCTGGTCGCACCTCGTTTCCTGGCGGGTGGGCGTGTGTCGAACCGGTGGAACCACAGTGCGGGCACCACTGCCACGCCGACCGACAGGAGCGTCAGCACCATCCGATCGGCGATGAACCCCGTCGTCAGCTGCATCCCGGACCAGGTGAAGGTACGCAGTGGATCGTCGAGGTACATGAAGCCGACGCTGAACTCGGTGACGCGTACGCCCATCGCGGTGAGGTCGGCCCGCATCGACTCGGCGAGCGCCTGCCCGCCCAGTCCGCCGAGCGGGGCCGCCCCGCCCTGCCCGGCGAGCGCTCCCAGCGAGGCGGTGAAGAACCACACCACGGTGCCGAAGCCGCCCCGCAACGGCCGGATCGTCTCGAACACCACGGCCAGCGCGGCGGTGATCGCCAGGACCGGCACGGTCAGCAGCAGAAACGGAGTGAGTAGCCCGATCGGGTCGACGACCCAGGACTCGCCGCGAATCAACTGCAACCCGGCCGCGGAGGCGGCGAGGACACCGGTCATCGAGCCGAGCACCAGGACGTTGCTCAGGAACTTGCCGAGCACGTACGCCCACCTCGTCATCGGCGTCGCGGCCAGCACCTGGCCGACCCCGGTCGCCTCATCGCGGATGACCGAGCCCCGGATGGCGAAGAAGCCGCCGATCATCAGCCACATCGACGCGGCCAGCGCCGTCACGGCACCGACATACGCGCTGGTGTAGACACCCCGATAGGCTCCGGCGTTGACGATGACCCAGTGCGCGTCCCGGGCCGGCAGCGCCAGCCACGCCAACGCGACCGCGCCCAGCAGCACGACCAGGTACGCCGGTCGCCGCGACCGCTCCCGGAAGTCCGCCCTGGCCAACGCGACGATCGCCCGCAGACCCCGCGCGCTCACCGGCCCGCCGCCACGAGCCCGAGGTACGCGTCCTCCAGCTCCGGCGCGACCGGCTGAGCGTCGGCGACCGGCGGCTCGAACGCGAACACCCGGGCACGCATCGCGTCCCCGGTCCGCAGTACGCGACTGACCGCGTGCCTGCTTTGCAGATGCGCGACGTGTTCCGGGCGGACGGTGACCTCCCAGACGCGGCCCTTGGCCGCCTGAAGCAGCGCGTCGAGGGTGCCCCGGTAACGCAGGCGCCCGCCGGAGACGACCGCCACCTCGCTCGCGATCGCCTCGATGTCGCTGACGATGTGCGTCGACAGCAGCACGAGCCGGTCGGTCGCCAGATCGCTGAGCAGGTTGCGGAACCGCATCCGTTCCTCGGGGTCGAGGCCGGCGGTCGGCTCGTCGACGATGAGCACCTGCGGATCGGCCAGCAGGGTCTGGGCGATCCCGACGCGGCGCAGCATGCCGCCGGAGTAGCCGCCCAGCGGCCGCTTGGCCGCCTCGGTCAGGTTGACCAGCTCGAGCAGTTCGTCGATCCGGGCCCGGGCCGAACGCGCCGACAAGCCCTTCACGGCCGCCAGGTACGCCAGGAACTCCCGCGCGGTGAGGTGGGTGTAGACCCCGAAGTCCTGCGGCAGGTATCCGAGCGCCCGGCGCAGCTGTTCGGGTTTCGCCGTCGCGTCCGCCCCGTGAAAGAGGACGCGCCCGCTGGTCGGGCGGGTGACCGTGGCCGCGATGCGCATCAGGGTGGACTTGCCCGCGCCGTTCGGGCCGAGCAGTCCGACCAGCCCGGGGCCGAACCGCAGGGTGAGGCGGTCCACGGCCCGCTTGCCGCCCGGATACACCTTGGTGATCTCGTCGAGTTCCAGCACGTGCTCCAGCCGACCATTCCGGCCCGGCCGCGTGCACTACGTCCAAGGGGCGTCTGGAAGGTATGGCTAGGCCTACTGTGCCTGGTCTTCTGGCGCGCTAGGTTGATCAGGTGCCTCGGCTCGGCGGCCGGCGTGGGCTGCGATGGTGGCCTCGTGCGCTGGCCTATCTCGTCTCGTCGCCGCCGGTGATGTTCACCGTCGCGGTGCCGATGGGCGTACTCGCGCTGCCGTGGCTTCTGTTGACCAGCGAGGTGGGCCGGGCCTCCTTCGCCCGGATCGTCCTGCTGGGGCTGGCCGGTCTGCTGCTCGTCGCCGGGCTCGGCCCGCCGCTCGCCCGCGTGATCGCCGCGTTCGAACGATGGCGGCTCCGGCTGGCCGATCCCCGGCCGCTCCCGTCCCCGCGATCCGGCCCGGCCCGGCTGCCGTGGCTCGATCCGGTGGCGTGGCGCGAGTTCGCGTACGCGATTTTCCTGGTCACCGTCCTGCCCGCGCTCTACCTGCTGACCTCGATGTCGGTGCTGCTCGCGCTGCTGTGGATCGTCGCGCCGCTGCTGGCCGACGAGCAGCCGGTGTCGCTCGGCTTCAGCGAGGTCGGCAGCGCCGCCGATGCCGTCCCCTACACGGTCGCCGGAGTGATCCTGCTGCCGGTGACGGCGTACCTGTTCCTGATCCTGGCCGACGGCCACGTCGCGCTGGCCCAGGCGCTGCTCGGTGGCGATCCTCGCGATCAGCTCGTCGAGATCGCCCGGTCCCGGTCCCGGCTGGCCGACGCGTTCGAGGCCGAACGCCGCCGGATCGAACGCGACCTGCACGACGGCGCCCAGCAGCGCCTGATCGGCCTGACCCTGCAGCTGGGCCTGGCCCGGCACGACCTACCCGCCGACTCAGCGGCCGGGCGCGCCGTCGCCGCCGCACACGAGCAGGCCAAACAGCTCATGGTGGAGCTGCGGGACCTCATCCAGGGCATCCGGCCGCAGATCCTCACCGACCGGGGTCTGCCCGCCGCGCTCCGCGAACTCGCCGACCGCTCCCCCATCGGCGTACGCGTCTCCGCCGCCGTGCCGGACCGGCTCCCGGCACAGGTGGAGACGACGGCGTACTTCGTCGCCGCCGAAGCGCTCGCCAACGTCGCCAAGCACTCCAGCGCTACCCGGGCCAGCGTCGAGGCGACCGTCCGCAATGGACTTCTCACGATCGTCGTCACCGATGACGGTTCGGGCGGAGCCGACCCCGCCGGCGGCAGCGGCCTGACCGGGCTCGCCGACCGCGTGGGGGCGATCGACGGCACCACACTGCTGTCCAGCCCACCCGGTGGCCCGACTGTGCTGAAGGCGGAGATCCCGTGCGCCTGACCGACTCCGGGCCTTCCGAGCCGGGCCGCGTCCGGGTGGCCCTCGCCGAGGACGGCGTACTGCTGCGCGAAGGACTGGCCGGTCTGCTCACCCGCTTCGGCTTCACCGTCGTCGCAGCGGTCGGCGACGCCCCGTCACTGCTCTCCGCGTACGCCGCCGAGCAGCCGGACCTCGTGGTCACCGACATCCGCATGCCGCCTGGCTACACCGATGAAGGGCTGCGCGCCGCGTTGGAGCTGCGCCGCCGGAACCCCGCCCCGGCCGTCGCCGTCCTCAGCCAATACGTCCAGCACTCCTTCGCCGCCGAACTGCTCGATTCCGGCAGCGGCCGGGGCGTCGGTTACCTACTGAAGGACCGCATCGTCGACGTCGAAGAATTCGCCGCGACCTTGCACCAGATCGCGTCCGGCGGCACCGTCGTCGACCCCCAAGTCGTCCGGCAGTTGCTCCAACGGCATCGCGACCCGCTGTCGCGGCTGTCGCCCCGCGAAAGCGAAGTCCTCGCCCTGCTGGCCGAAGGTCATTCGAACGCGGCGATCGCCCGGCGGCTGGTGGTGACCGAGGCGGCCGTCGGCAAACACGTCGGCAACATCTTCGCCAAGCTCGACCTGCCGCCGGCCGACGACACCAACCGCCGGGTGCTGGCCGTGCTGACCTACCTCAACGCCGACGCCTAGCTCACGGCGCCGACCTGAACCGCACCGCACCGCACCGCGCCGCGAGGTACCAGGCCCATCACGCGAGCGCAGCGCACATGCGCCGCCCGCTCCGCCATCCCACCAGATCACGGATCTAAGTCGAATCACCGCCCAAGATTCGACCCATATCCCTGATCCACCGCTAATGCCCAGCGATAACCTCAGCGGCGGCGAGGAGTGATCAACCCCGACTCGTACGCCCACACGACGAGCTGCGCCCGATCGCGGCAGTGCAGCTTCATCATCGCCCGGTTGACGTGGGTCTTCGCGGTCAACGGGCTGATCACCATCCGTTCGGCGATCTCGTCGTTGCTGAGTCCCCGGGCGACGAGTTCGACGATCTCCTGCTCGCGGGCGGTCAGCACCTCGCGTCCGGCGGCTGGGTCGGCGCCCGGTGGTCCTGCGACGAATTCGCTGATCAGCGCACGCGTGATCGCCGGGGCGAGCAGTGCGTCACCTCGGGACACGACCGCGATCGCCTGCAGGAGTTCGGCCGGATCGGAGTCCTTGAGGAGGAACCCGCTCGCCCCGGCACGCAGGGCGGCGAAGACGTACGAGTCCAGCCCGTAGTTCGTCAGGATCAGCACGCGTACGCCGCTCAGCCGGGGATCGGCGGCGATGCGCCGGGTCGCCTCGATGCCGTCGAGGCCTGGCATCTGGACGTCCATCAGGACGACGTCCGGGTGGAGCCGGGTGGCTTCGGCGACCGCTGCCGCACCGTCGGCGGCTTCCCCGACGACTTCCAGTTCATCTTCGGCGTCGAGCAGCGCCCGGAATCCGGCCCGCATCAGCGCCTGATCATCCGCCAGCAGAACTTTGATCATGGAGTTTCCTGGTCCGACACACCGTCGACACCACAGTTAACTCCATGATCAACGGGGGCAGCGGGTCGGGCGACGGGGACAGCGGGTCGGGCGACGGGGACAGCGGGTCGGGCGACGGGGACAGCGGATCGGGCGACGGGGGCAGCGGGTCGGGCGACGGGGGCAGCGGGTCGGGCGACGGGGACGGCGGCGGGGGCGAGGGCGGAGGCGGAGGGGACGGGGGCGGGGAGGGGGAGGTGGGCGCGGACGGCGAACCCGCCTCCGTCGAGCGGCCCGGCGGCGAGCGTCCCGCCCAGCCCGGTGACCCGTTCACGCATCCCACGAAGCCCGACTCCCGGCGTGACGGAAACGCCCGACGTGACGGAGGCCCCCAGCGTGACGGAGGCCCCCGGTGTGAGGGCGGAGACGGCGGAGAGGGCGGAGACAGCAGAGACGGGGGAAACGGGGAGCGTGCCGTCGTCGGTCACCGAGACGACGACCTCGGCGGCGGCGTACGCGACGGTGACCGAGGCGGTGGCGGTCCCGGCGTGTTTGGCGACGTTGGTCAGCCCTTCCTGGACCACCCGGTACGCCGCCTGGTCGACCTCGGCGGGCAGCGATCGGGGTTCGCCGCAGATCTCCACCGTCACCGGTACGCCGAGCGACCGGGTGCGTTCCAGCAGTTCGGGCAGCCGGTCGAGGCCGGCGCTGTCCATGTCGGACGTACGCAGCGCGCCCAGCGTGGCCCGCAGTTCCCGCATCGCGTCGGCGCTGGCCTCCTGGATGGCGAGCAATGCCGGTGGCGGTTCCTCGCCGTGTTTGCGGGCGAGGTGCACCGCGATCCCGGCCTGCACCTTGATCACGGAGATGCTGTGGGTCAGCGAGTCGTGCAGGTCCCGGGCGATGCGGAGGCGCTCTTCGCCCGCCCGGCGCAGGGCCATCTCTTCGCGCGTGCGTTCGGCTTCGAGCGCCCGTTGCTCGACCTGGGCCAGGTACGCCTGCCGCTGCCGCGCGATGAGCCCGGCGATGTTGGCCGCGACGAACCAGCCCAGCAGCAACGAAGTACGCTCCCCCACCTGCTGCGGGAGTCCGCCGCTGGACGTCGAGATGTCGTACGCGAGGAAGCCGGTCAGGAAGACGACGCTGGCGAGGGCGGCCGAGACGCGGTAGCCCAGCCATCCGGCGACGTACACGGTGCCGAGGACGGCGAACGAGGCCGAGACTCCGGCGTGGACGCGTACGTGGAAGGCGAGCATCGCGACGGTGACCACGGCCATCGCCGGCACCGGGTACTTGCGGCACACGGCCACCGCCGCCGCGGTCGCCAGAGCCAGCGCGACTTCGAGCAGGCCGACCGAACCGGCGTCCGGCGACAGCGTCGCGTTGCCGAGGAGGACGGCCGCGATCACGAGACCACCGATGGCGAAGGGCATATCCGCACTCTAGAACGGTCGCCGCCGCGAATCGTCCTGCGTTTGCCGTAGATCACGTGTACTGCGATCGCGGTATCGGCGGCCCGTCAAGTGCCTGCGGCAGCACGACGTTTTCGCCGGGCGCCGAGACCAGCATCGAGATCATGACTTACCGCTTCGTGACACCCGCGCCTGTGAGGCAGGCGAGCGGCTTGACCGCCGAGGTCTACCGCCAGTTGCGGGAGGAGTTCCTGGGCCCGGTGCCGACCTTCCAGGTGCTGTCGGCCGTGCCCGAGCTGATGGCGGCGACCTGGTCGCTGATGCGGGAGGCGCTGCTCGCCGGGGACACCTCCCGGGCCGACCGCGAACTGGTGGCGACCGCGGTTTCGCAGGCGAACCGCTGCCGGTTCTGCGTCGACGCCCACGTGATGCTGCTGCACGCGTTGGGCGAGCACGATCTGGCCGAGGCCGCCGCGCGCGACGAGGCGCCGGCCGCGAAACACGACCTGGTGGCGTGGGCGCAGGCCAGCCGCAATCCGCTGACCGCCGGCTGGACCGACGACGGGCACTCGGCCGAGCTGACCGGCACCGTGTTCGCCTTCCATTTCATCAACCGCATGGTGTCCGCCCTGCTCGATCCCGATCTGCTGCCCGGTGGTCTGCAACGGTCGTCGGTGGTCCGCACTGTCGGCGGCCGCCTCTACGCCAAGGTCGCCCGGGAGGCCAAGGTCCCGCAGACGACGGTCGAGCGGGCGTACGCCGATCTGCGCCGGGTCGCGTCGAACGCCGACGGGCTGCTCAGTGCGACCGCACAGCACCACATCGCCGCCGTCGTCTCCGCCGAGGACGGCATTCATCCGGCGCGGCCCGCGGACTGGGCCGTCGACCTCGTCCGGGATCTGCCCGCGCTCGATCGCGTCGGCGCCCGCATCGCGTTGCTGGCGGCGTTCGCGCCCAGCGCGCTCAGCCAGGGCGACGTCGCCCTCTGGCGACTGTCCCATCCGGCCGACGCCGACCTGGTCCGGCTGGTCGCGTACGGCGCGATCACGGCCACCGAGCACGTCGCGAACACGGCGCACGCCGCCCTCATCTGAAGGAGACCATCATGCGCAAGGCCCTTTTCGTCACCAGCGGCGTACTGCTCGCCGTGTTCGCCCTGCAGTTCGCGTTCGCCGCCGTCGGCGCGTTCACCAAACCCGCCGGTGACAGCGCGTACACGCTGCATCGGATCACCGGTTCGGCGGTCATCCCGCTGCTCATCCTGCTCATGACCCTGTTCGCCGCGCTGGCCAAGGCCCCCGGCAAGCTCATCGGCATGGCGATCCTGCCGCTCGGCCTGGTCATCCTGCAGCCGGTGTTCGCCGGGATCGCCAACGGCATGACCGACGACGGCGGTGCGACCAGCACGGTCGGCCTGATCATCGGGGCGCTCCACGCGATCAACGCGATCATCATGGTCCACATCGTGGTCGGCGTCATGCGCGGAGCCCGCAAGCTCGGCGAAGTCGCGGAGGCGGCGTGAACACCGGCTCCGTCATCGCGATCGACTTCCTGATCGCGGTCGTCGCGTCCGCCGCGTGGCTGGGCAGCGGCGCTACCGCTGCCGCCCGGCGTCGTCCGGTCGCGTTGCTGCTCGCCGCCGCCAAGGCCACCCCGAAGTCGACGGCCACCAAGGCC
>NZ_JBFBAZ010000135.1:0-20983 GCF_040682475.1 Hamadaea sp. NPDC051192 | reverse complement strand
TACATTCCGAACCCGGAAGCTAAGCCCTCCAGCGCCGATGGTACTGCACCGGGGACGGTGTGGGAGAGTAGGACACCGCCGGACAAACTTTCAATTAGCCCCCGCGAAAGCGGGGGCTAATTGCATTTCCCACTCAATTCCCTTGGAGCTGGCTACTGGCTAATTGCAGCTAGTTCCGGTGCTCGACCGCCGTACGCAGATCACGCAGCAGCTGCGCGGACTCGTCGGCATTCCGCTGCGGGAACATCGCGAGAGCGATGCTGCCGTAGTCGGCCCAGCCGCAGATCGTCATGGTCGCATCCGATCCTTCGGCTGCACCGCAGCGCATCACGCCGCCGAGCGGTCCCGCGTCCACTTCGCGGACGTCGCGTACGCCGCCGGCCTGGTCGTCGAGGAGGGCGAACAGCTGGTCGAGCTCCTTCTCCGGGCGGCCGAGGAAGGCGGTACCGCCGACGAAGAGCACCGATCGCGCGGCTTGGGCCGGATCGCCGTAGACCCCGGCCACCGTCTCGTCGAGGGAAAAGCCCGCGTCGAGCACCGTACGCAGATCGTCGGCGGCCGACTTCGCGGCGTCGGTCGTGTCGAGGGTGAGACCGGCTGCGGTGGCCGGAGTCGTCAGCGTGGCATCCTTCTGCGCCAGCATGCGATATCCCGTCGGACCCAGCGTGATCCCTGCGGCGAGTACGCCACATCCGACGACTGAGCCGGTCATGGCGACCCAGCGGCGCCGACGCGACCAGCCGGCCCAAGGGCTGCGGCTCTTCGTGGTACTCGTGAGGATGTCGGCCGGCTCGGTGGACGAGACCGTCGTTTGTGGCTCCGACGCTGATCGCGCTGCCGGTACCTGCTCTGTGCGTACCTTATCGTGCTGCTCTGTCATGATTCGACCTCCCGAGACCCGCGGAGCTTAGCAAGCGCGAGCCTGTTCACCGTGATTCCACGGCGGACCATGCGGGCCGGGCCTGATGGCCTGGCCCGCATGCGAGTCGTCAGCGGTGCTGGATGGTCTGCCGGAAGTCGAGCAGAAGCTTGGCCGCCTCGGCGGAGCTCCGGTCGAAGAACATCACCATGCCGAGCGCGCCGTGGTCGGCCCATCCGCAGATCGACAGCTTGACCCCGCCGGTGACCGAGGTCGCGCACTCGGCGCGGCCGCCGAGCTGTCCGGCCGGGATGGCTTTGCGGTCGGCGAGCTGGAGGCCGCCGGATTCGATCGCGTCGTACGCCGCGTTCAGTTCGGCTTGGGGGCGCAGGATGAGTTTGCTGCCCGCGAAGATCATGATGATCTTCTGCTGCGCGTCGGTCTCCTTGTGGTAGACGCCGGCGGCGGTGGTCTTGAACCCGGCGCCCTGTCGCAGATCGCTGTCCATCTGGTCGCCGATCGACTTCAGTTCGGCCGAGGTGGACCGGGGGTATCCGGCGATGGTGTCCGGGGCGGTGACGGTCGCGGGGTATTCGGCCATGATCGGCTTGCCGAAGACGTATCCGGCGACGCCGCCCGCGAGGACGAGGACGATCGCTGCCGCGAGGAAGATCTTGAGACCGGTGCGCTTGCGGGGCGCTTGGTCGTCGGCCGGAGTGGAGTCGGAGCCGTTCGTGGGCGGCACGGCCGGGGTGAAACCGGTGGTCGAGGTAACCGTCGGTTCCCGATCGTCACGCGTCGTCTGACGAGGGAAGACCTGGCGAGGGTACTCGGCGGTGCGC
This sequence comes from Hamadaea sp. NPDC051192, assembly GCF_040682475.1. NCBI lineage: Bacteria > Bacillati > Actinomycetota > Actinomycetes > Micromonosporales > Micromonosporaceae > Hamadaea > Hamadaea sp. NPDC051192. The sequence goes on along the minus strand of NZ_JBFBAZ010000135.1, from coordinate 19,282 downwards.
TGGTCCTGATACGGATCCTGATAAGGATCCTGCCGGTAGGGGTCTTGCTGCTGCGCCCCGTCGTTCAGTTCACCGAGGCGGGCGTACGGGTCGTGGGGTTCGTCGCCGTAACCGCCGGACGGCTGGTAGCCGTGCTGCGGCCGGTACCCGGCGGATCCCTGTTGTGCGCGGTCGCGCTCAACGCGGGAAGACGGCTGCGAGCCGCCGGAGGGGTAGGTCACGGTTTGGCTCCTTTTAGGGGGTGCCGGGCGATCGTAAACGGTCTCAGCGCTCCTGGGCCACCGCCGCGGACGGCGTACCGAGCCGGTCCGTAGACTGACCTGGTGACCGAGACTGCCCAGAACACCCCTTCGACCGTCGAGCTCGCCGCCGCGTACCAGCCCGGTGAGGTGGAGCAACGCCGATATGAGCAGTGGGTCGAGGGCGGGCATTTCAGCGCCGATGCCGCGAGTGACAAGCCTCCGTTCACCATCGTCATCCCGCCGCCGAACGTGACCGGATCGTTGCACATCGGTCACGCCCTTGACCACACCATCCAGGACTCCATCGTGCGCCGCAAGCGGATGCAGGGCTACGAGACGCTGTGGCTGCCCGGTATGGACCACGCGGGCATCGCCACCCAGAACGTCGTCGAGCGCAAGCTCGCCGCCGAGGGCCTGTCGCGGCACGATCTGGGCCGCGAGGCGTTCGTCAAGAAGGTCTGGGAGTGGAAGGCGGAGTCCGGCGGCACGATCCTCGGCCAGATGCGCCGGCTCGGCGACTCCGTCGACTGGAGCCGCGAGCGGTTCACCATGGACGACGGGCTGTCCCGCGCGGTGCAGACGATCTTCAAGCGGCTCTACGACGACGGCCTGATCTACCGGGCCGAGCGCATCATCAACTGGTGCCCGCGCTGTCTCACGGCGCTGTCGGACATCGAGGTGGAGCACTCCGACGACGAGGGCGAGCTGGTCTCGATCCGCTACGGCGACGGGGACGACGCGATCGTGGTCGCCACCACCCGTGTCGAGACGATGCTGGGTGACACGGCGGTCGCGGTGCACCCCGACGACGAGCGTTACCGGCACCTGATCGGCACCGAGGTCGAGCTGCCGTTCACCGGGCGCATGATCCCGATCGTCGCCGACGAGCACGTCGACCCGGCCTTCGGCACCGGCGCGGTCAAGGTGACCCCGGCGCACGACCCCAACGACTTCGAGATCGGCCAGCGGCACTCGCTGCCCTCGCTGACCATCATGGACGAGCGCGGCGTCATCACGGCGCACGGCCCGTTCGAGGGGCTCGACCGGTTCGAGGCGCGCCCGGCGATCGTGGCCGCGCTGCGCGAGCAGGGCCGCATCGTCGCCGAGAAGCGTCCCTACGTGCACGCCGTCGGCCACTGCTCCCGGTGCAAGACCACTGTGGAGCCTCGCCTGTCGTTGCAGTGGTTCGTCAACACCGGCCCGCTGGCCAAGGCGGCCGGCGACGCCGTCCGCGACGGCCGCGTCCGCATCGAGCCGGTCGAGCTGGCCAAGCGCTACTTCGCCTGGGTCGACAACATGCACGACTGGTGCATCTCGCGGCAGCTGTGGTGGGGCCACCGCATCCCGGTCTGGTACGGCCCGGCCGGCGAGGTCGTCTGCGTCGGCCCCGACGAGCAGCCGCCGTCCGGCGACGGCTGGAAGCAGGACGAGGACGTCCTCGACACCTGGTTCTCCAGCGCGCTGTGGCCCTTCTCCACGCTCGGCTGGCCGGAGCCGACCGCCGACCTGGCCAAGTTCTACCCGACCAACGTCCTGGTCACCGGCTACGACATCCTCTTCTTCTGGGTCGCCCGGATGATGATGTTCGGCCTCTACGCGATGGACGGCAAGCAGCCGTTCGACATCGTGGCGCTGCACGGCATGGTCCGCGACCAGTACGGCAAGAAGATGTCGAAGTCGTTCGGCAACGTCGTCGACCCTCTGGACTGGATGGACCGCTTCGGCGCCGACGCCACCCGGTTCGCCCTCGCCCGCGGCTCGAACCCGGGTTCGGACGTCGCCGTCAGCGAGGAGTGGGTGCAGGGCTCCCGCAACTTCTGCAACAAGCTGTGGAACGCCACCCGGTTCGCGTTGCTCAACGGCGCGACCGTCGAAGGCGCGCTGCCCACCGAGTTGTCCGCTGTGGACCGCTGGATCCTGTCCCGGCTGCAGCACACCATCGCCGAGGTCGACGAGTACTTCGACGGCTTCGAGTTCGGGAAGGCCTGCGACGCGCTGTTCCACTTCGCCTGGGACGACGTCTGCGACTGGTACGTCGAGCTGGCCAAGCCGGTGCTCGCCAGCGGCGGCGAGGCGGCCGAGCGTACCCGGCGGGTTCTGGGGCACGTCCTCGACCAGCTGCTGCGGCTGCTGAACCCGGTCATCCCGTTCGTCACCGACGAGCTGTGGTCGGCGCTCACCCGCCAGGCCACGGTGGTCTCGCAGGCCTGGCCGACGGTCGAGCCCCGGCTCGTCGACGACGCGGCCGAGGCCGAGTTGGAGGCGCTCCAGCGCGTGGTCACCGAGGTCCGCCGGTTCCGGGCCGACCAAGGGCTCAAGCCGGGTCAGCGGGTGGCTGCGACGCTCGCGGGACTCGAGTCTGTGGGCATCGCGGGCCACGAGGATTTGATCTTCTCGCTGGTACGCCTGGAGCACGCCGCCGACGGGTTCGCCGCGACGGCCACGCTGACCGTCGCCGGGGGAGTGACGGTCGCGCTCGACACCCGGGGCAGCATCGACGTCGCCGCCGAACGCGCGCGGCTGACCAAGGACCGGGTGGCCGCCGAGAAGGAGGCCGCCCAGTGCCGGGCGAAGCTGGGCAACGAGGCGTTCACCGCGAAGGCTCCGGCCGAGGTGGTCGCCAAGATCGAGCAGCGGCTCGCGGCGGCGGAGTCCGACCTCGCGCGCATCGACGCCGCGCTTGCCGCCCTACCGGCGGCGTGACGGGGGGATCATGAGCGACGACGTAACGGAGAAGATGCGGGCCGCCGAGGCGGAGCTGGAAGGCCGCGGCTTCACCCGGATGGTGTTCGACCTCGGGCGCATCACCGAGCTGCTCGACGTGCTCGGCAGTCCACAGCGGGCGTACCCGTCGATCCATCTGACCGGCACGAACGGCAAGACCTCGACGGCCCGGATGATCGACAGCCTGCTCCGGGCGTACGGGTTGCACACCGGTCGCTACACCAGCCCGCATCTGGAGACCGTCCGGGAACGGATCAGCCTCGACGGCGACCCCGTCGACGAGGAGTGGTTCACCCGGATCTACGACGAGGTCGCGCCGGTGGCCGCGCTGCTCGACGCCCGTAACGACGAGCCGCTGACCTACTTCGACATGACCACGGCGCTGGCCTTCGCGACCTTCGCCGACGCGCCGGTGGACGTGGGCGTGGTCGAGGTCGGGCTCGGCGGCGCCGACGACTCGACGAACGTCCTGCAGGCGGGCGTCACGGTGATCACGCCGATCGGGCTGGACCACACCGAGTGGCTCGGCGACACGATCTACGACATCGCGCTGGCCAAGTCCGGGATCGTCCACGCCGGCTCGACGCTGATCTGCGCGCAGCAGCCGGAGGAGGCCCTGGAGCCGATCCTGGAGCGCTGCGCCGAGGTCGGCGCGACCATCGCCCGCGAGGGGCTGGAGTTCGGCGTGGTCCAGCGGAACGTGGCGCTCGGCGGCCAGGTGCTGACCCTCCAGGGGCTCGGGGGGATCTACCCGGACATCTTCATCCCGCTGCACGGCGCGCACCAGGCGCAGAACGCCGCGGTGGCGCTGGCCGCCGTCGAGGCCTTCCTCGGCGCCGGAGCCACCAGCGGCAAGGTCAAGCAGCTCGATGTCGAGCTGGTCCGGGAGGGCTTCGCCTCGGCCAGCTCGCCCGGCCGGCTGGAGCGCGTACGCAGCGCCCCGGCGATCCTGCTGGACGCCGCGCACAACCCGCACGGGATGGCGGCGACCGTCGCGGCGCTGACCGAGGAGTTCACCTTCCACCGGCTCGTCGGCGTCCTCGCGGCGTTCGCCGACAAGGACGTGTCCGGTGTGCTGGAGCTGCTGGAGCCGGTGCTCGACGAGATCGTGGTCAGCCGCAACTCGTCGCCCCGGTCGATGGCTCCCGACCAGCTCGGTGAGCTGGCCATCGAGATCTTCGGGGAGGATCGCGTCCACGTCGTCCCCGACCTGCCCGACGCCATCTCCGAGGCGGTCGTCCTGGCCGAGGAGGACCAGGACGGCCCGCTCAGCGGAGTCGGCGTGCTCATCACCGGCTCGGTCGTGACCGTGGCCGACGCGCGGAGGCTGTTGAAGCGATGACCGAGGTCAAACCGTCCGGATTGCGTAACCCCGAGAAGGCCGTCCGCGGGCTCGGCGCGGCCGCGCTGTCGCTCGAAGGTCTCACCCTGCTGCTGGGCATCGCCCCGATCCGGATGCTCGGCACCGGCCATCCGACGGCGGCGATCATCATCCTGATCGTCACGGCCCTCGCGGCGTTCACCCTCGCCGGGATGATGGGCCGGCCGTGGGCGTGGCCAGCCGGCGGAGCGCTGCAGATCGTGTTGATCGCGGGCGGGCTCGCCCATTGGATGATCGCCGCGGTCGGGGTGACCTTCGGGCTCGCCTGGCTCTACGTGCTCAAGGTACGCCGCACGATCCTGTCCTGACCGGACGCGCTCAGTGGCGGGAGCGCCACTGGGTCAGGTTCACCGCGTGCCCGTCCGGGTCGCGGAAGGCGGCCGCCCACAGTTCGAGGCGCTCGCCCCGGTTGACCACGCGCGGGGCGTAGGTGAAGGTGACGCCCTGCTCGACGAGGTCGGCGTGCACCCGGTCGAGGTCGTCGACCTCCAGGTTCAGGTGGGTGAGGCGGCGGTTGCCCGCGGTCAGGTCCTCGGCCCGGCGCAGCACGATGCGGGTGTCGCCGGAGGACATCACGGCGTTGCCGTAGCCGCTGTCGATCTCGTCGAAGCCCAGCAGATCGCGGTAGAAGGCGACCGAGCGGTCCACGTCGGCCACCAGCAGCGTCACGCCGACGGCGTTCACCGAGCCGGCGCCGCGCGCGGAGTACGCCGGGATCGGGTCCACCGGCGGTTCGGCGTGCCCGAGGTAGCCCTCGTTCTCCGGGCTGGTCCGGGGGTTCGGCGGCAGGTCGCCCAGGGCGGACGGGGTCGCCTCGGAGAAGTCGATGACGTCGACCCGCAGCGGCGCCTCCGGTCCGTCCTCCGGCCCGTCGATGATCTGCCCTTCGAGCACCTGCGTCGTCGCGCCCGCGCCGTCGGAGGCCTCTTCGCGTACTTCGTCGCGACGGGGTTCGCCGCGGCGGCGTGGGCTGGGACGACGGCGGAGCGGCAGGTCCGGCCCCTCCGGCCCGTCCTCGTACGCCGGTGGCCCCTGCGCGGCCCGCGCGGCGGCGACCTCGTCGGCCAGGTCGGAGTCCCGGTAGCCGGCGAGGTCCTCGCGATCGTCCTCGTCGTAGTCCTCGAACCGCATCGGCCCGGCCTGGTGGCCCGTGCGATCGTCGTACAACGGCTCCTCGTCGTCGATGAGGCCCTCGTACTCGGAGTACGCGTCGTCCTGGTAGCGCTGCGTGTGGGTGAGGATCTCGTCCCAGAGGACGCGTACGCGGCGGATGTCGTCGACGGCCACCCGGACCGGGAGGACGTCGCCGACGGTCGGCCACTTCGCCACCGGCACCCGCGGATCGCGTACGCGCACCGACGCCGGCGGGTGGCCGGGGGCCTCGATCTGCAGGTGCATCTCGATCCGGCCGTGGGTCAGCGTCGCGGGCGGCTCGGTCGCCTCCAGCACGTGCGCCGTGCCGACGACGAACGCCCGGTCGGCCCCGCGGAACGACGAGGTCAGCATGAGGGCGACGGCCAGGATGAGCATCGCGACGCCGACGGCGCCGAGCGGCCAGCTCGTCAGTCCGAGGCCGGCCATCGCGGTGAAGACACCGAGTGAGCCCAAGGCCACCGCACCGGTCGCGCGTACTGCCCCGATCTTCTTCCGCTGGCCGTTTGCCACGTTTCGTCCCTCCCCGGCGACCGCGTCCCCCAACGACCCGATCGTGCCACAGCGGGGGGAGTCGGCGTCTTGAGTAAACATAGGGGGACGTCGTGGCGTTTCGGAAGGGCCGATCGGGTGCGGCTGCTGGGGGTTCACGGCGCCTTGCCCGACTCGATCGGTAGTCTGCTGATGAACCACGCTCACAAAAGGGGCGCAGCCCGAAACCCAGGAGGAATGCTCGTGGCCGAGCGCACGCTCGTACTGATCAAGCCGGACGCCGTACGCCGGGGGCTGGTCGGGGAGATCATCAGCCGGTTCGAGCGCAAGGGGCTCGGGATCGACGCGCTGGTGCTGCGCACGATGGACGCCGACCTGGCCGACGCGCACTACGCCGAGCACGTGGAGCGGCCGTTCTACCCGCCGCTGAAGCAGTTCATGACCTCGGGTCCGCTGGTCGCGGCGATCGTCACCGGCGACGAGGCGATCGCCGTCGTGCGTACGCTCGTCGGCGCGACCGACGGCCGGGCCGCCGCCGCCGGCACCATCCGGGGTGACCTGTCGCTGTCCAACCGGGAGAACCTCGTGCACGCCTCGGACTCCACCGAGTCCGCCGAGCGCGAGATCAAGCTCTGGTTCCCGGATCTCGTCTGAGACGTCGAAGGGCCGCCGGGACAACCCGGCGGCCCTTTTCTTTCGGCGGTCTTCGCGCCGTTACGACTTGGGCGCCTGCCACGACGCGGCGGTGTCGTTGTTGATCGCGGCGAAGAGCGTCGCGGCCACGGGCTTGTTGGCGTACACCACGCTCTGCGAGCCCTCCCAACCGGTGCCGGTCGTCGGGTTGGTGATGAACCGGATCTTGTTGCTGGGAATCCCGCGCAGGTCCATCGCCGTGCCGATCAGGTCGAACTTCTTGTCGGCGGAGATCGCGCTGGCCGTGGCGGTCAGGAACGCGTTGAGCTTGCCCGGGTCGGTCAGGATGCCCGCGCTGGTCGCCTTGGCGAGGATGGCCTTGATGACCTGCTGCTGGTGCTTGATCCGGGAGAAGTCGCCGTTGCTGAACTGCTTGCGCTGGCGGGAGTAGTCGAGCGCCTCCGCCCCGTTCAAGTGCTGCATCCCGGCCGAGAACTTGCGGTAGGGCGGATGGATCGAGGTGAAGTTCTTCTCGACGTCGACGTCGATGCCGCCCAGCTTGTCGACCACCGCGGCGAAGCCCTCGAAGTCGATGACCACGACGTGGTCGATGCGCACCTTGGTGTACTGCTCCACCGTCCGGACCATGAGCGGGATGCCGCCCCAGGCGAACGCGGCGTTGATCTTGGCCTTCACGCCGCCGTGGCCGTTGGCCGCCCGGGGGATGTCGAGCCAGGTGTCGCGGGGGATGGAGACCATCTGGGCGGCTTTGTGGTCGGCGGTGACGTGGGCCAGCATGATGGTGTCGGTCCGGGAGCCGTCGAGGTCGGGGTTCCGGGAGTCGCTGCCGAGGATCAGGAGGTTCATCGCCTTGGTGGTCTCCGGCGGCTTCGTCGGCCGTTCCGACTCCACCACCTCGGCGAACGCGTCGACGCGGGTCACCTTGTTCTCGACCGACTTCAGATAGAACCGCAGGCCCACGGCGCCGCCCGCGGCGAGCAGGGCGAGCACGACCAGGCTCCACAGTGTGACTCGCAGCCAGCGTCGGCGTTTCTTCGCCGGAACCGGGGCCGCCTCGGCGACCGCCGGATCGGCCGCCGTCGCGGCCGAATCGCCCCCGTGGGCGACCTCCTGGGGTTCGACGCTGTCACCAGCATCTGAGGGGATCGACATGGGACCAGAGGATAGCGCGCACCGAAGATCACCCCGAGCCCGTGAGAACCCGGTCGACCAGGCCTGTCGTGTTAGCATGCCCGGCGGTCCGGCGCTGCGTGAAGGGCCGGCTCAAGCGAGGGGGCACGTCGGGTGACGCACGACAGTCCAGCTCCGGCGGCCCGTCGCCTGCCGGGGACGTCGCTGCGGGCCCGCGTACGCAATGTGCTGAGAGCCGTCAAACGGCGGTCGCGGCGAGCTCGGCCGTTGCCCGCGTGGGCCGATCGGCGTACGGAAACCGCCCGGCTGACGGTGCAATCGGGACGGTTGGCGATCGTCGTCGACACCGTCGGTGACCTGCTCCGGCTGGCCTCGGCCGAAACGTCCGATTCGGTGACGGGCATCGATCTGACCGTCCGTTCGTGGACCCGGCCGTGGCCGAACTGGGTGGGACGTACGCCGCCCTTGCCGGGACTGCTGCGCCAGGAGACGAGCCTGCCCGACGGCGACGGCCCGGTGGCGCTGGGTTGGACGGTCGCGCAGCCGATCCCGTCCCGGCAGTTCGTCGCGGCCGCGCTCGGCGTGCTCACCCCGGTCCGGCCGCTGCCCGCCACCCTCACCGCCGACGTGCTCGTCGACGACGTCCGGCCCGGCTGGCTGCCGGTCGATCCGGCGTACCACGCCGCCGAGGCACGCCGCCCGGACGGTGGGCCGCTGCCGGCGTACGACCTGGTGGTGCGAGGCGAGACCGAAGGGCTCGTCCTCGTCGACGCGGCCGGCGCCAATCCGCGTGGCCGGCAGGAGACGTCGGTGACCCTGTCGCGCGCGGAGCTGCGGATGAGCGCGGCCGACGGGGGCTGGACCTGGCGGATCGCGCGGCCCGGCCGGGCGGACGCGGTCGTGGCCGGACGAGTCGGCGAAGCCCTGGACGAGCGGCAGGCGGCGGCGTTGGCGCAGGTCGGCGTGGCGGTCCTGACCGGAGACTCGGCACCGGGCCGGCTGGGGGCGACGGTCCTGGCGCAGCTGGCGATGACCGGGCTCGTGCTGTCCGCGCCCGACCTGCCCGCGGAGATCCGGGCGCATCTGCACGACGAGCTGGTGGGCTGCCTGGCCGGGGTGCCGGGCGGCCGCGACCCGCTCGACCGGGAGGTGCACGGCGTCGTGCAACGCCGCGCCGCGCTCCGCCACCACGCGAGCGCGCTGGGACTGCGGGCGACCGTGGCCGAGCGCCATCCGTCGGCTGGGCGCCTGTCTGGAGTCTCGGCGATCCTGGTCAGCCGTCGGCCCGATCGAGCGCTCGCCGCGGCGGCGGCCCTGGCCGGGCAGACCTATCCGGAACTCGAACTGGTCGTCGGCCTGCACGGACACGAGCCGACCGCTGCGCAGGTCAAGCAGCTGGAAGCCCTGCCCGTCCCGGTACGCCTCGTGTCGTTCCCGGCCGCGACCGGCTTCGGCGAGGTGCTCGCGGAGACGACCCGGCTGGCGTCCGGCAGCCTGGTGACGAAAGTGGACGACGACGACCACTACGGCCCCGAGCACATCTGGGATCTCGTGCTCGCCCGGCTGCACTCGGGCGCGGCGGTCGTCGGCAAGGGCGCGGAGTTCGTCTACCTGGAGCCGTTCGACACCACCGTCCGGCGGCGGATGGGCGGCGAGCTGTACACCGACGTCGTCGCGGGCGGCACGATGATGATCTCCCGGGGCGACCTCGACGAGGTCGGCGGCTGGCGGCCGGTCGCGCGCTCGGTCGACCGCGCCCTGCTCGACCGGGTCCTCGCCGCGGGCGGCCTGGTCTACCGCACGCACGGCTTCGGCTTCCTCTACACGCGGCACGACGACGGGCACACCTGGGACCCCGGAGTGGAGTACTTCCTGCACGATCCGGCCCGGCGCTGGCCGGGACGCCCGCCCTATCGGGAGTTCGCGCCGGGACACCCGCTCGCTCGGGAGTCCACGGCGGGATGACGAGCAACGACTGGTCCGGAGTCGGCGTACCGCCGCCGCTGGGTGGCTGGCGACCCGAGCTGACGGTCAGCGTCGTGATCCCCGCGTACGCCGACCAGGCGTACCTGGATCTGACGCTCGCGGCCTTGACGGCGCAGACCTATCCGGCCGACCTCCTCGAAGTGATCGTGGTCGACGACGGTTCGCCGACCCCGCTCCGGCTGCCCGCGCTGCGTCCGGAGCACACCCGGATCGTCCGAGCGCCGGGGGAGGGCTGGGGTCCCGGGTACGCCGTCGCCTACGGCGCGATGGAGGCGACCGGGGCGATCCTCCACCGCGTCGACGCCGACATGCTGCTGTTCCCCGAGCACGTCGAGGCCCTGGCCCGGTGGCACCACCTCGCCCCGTACGCCGTGACGCTGGGCATGAAGCGGTTCGCCGACGCCACACCGTCGTTCTCGCCCGAGCAGGTCGCCGCGGACGTCGCCGGGCTGTTCACCGACGACGGCACCGAACCGCACGGCTACCTCGAAGACATCTTCCGGCGTACGCGGGACCTGCGGGACGCCGGTCCGACCGCCTTCCTGGCGCACGTCGGCGCGACGACGGCGGTCAACCGGGCGCTGTACGACGCCGCGGGCGGCTATGACGGATCGCTGCACCTGGGCGAGGACACCGAGTTCGGCTATCGGCTGGCCCAGGCGGGCGCGCTGTTCATCCCCGACCGGGCGGCCCGCGCGTGGCATGTCGGGCCGACCGCGATGTCCCGGCGCGGCGACGGCCTGCGGCGCTACAACCGCCCGTTCCTCGCCGAGCGCATGCCCCAACCCCGCTGGCTGCGCGCCCAGGGTGGTCCGACGTGGACGGTCCCGCTCGTGACGGCCGTCGTCGACGTCGCCGAGCACGACCTCGAAACCGTCCGGGCCTGCGTCGACGGCCTGCTGCGCAGCGACGAACGGGACCTGCGGGTCGTGCTCGCCGGATCGGTCGAACCGGCCGATCAGCGGCGTGACGTCCTCGACGATCCGCTCCTGGACCAGCGGCTGATCCAGGAGACCTATCGCGGCGAGCCACGAGTGCGGCTGGCCGACTCGGTGGAGTCGGTGTTCCCGTCGCCATTCCTGTTGCGTGTTCCGGCGTACGCCCGGCTCGCCCCGGGCACCGTGCCGATGCTGCTCGCCGAGGCCGACCGGCACGAGGTCGCCGTCGTCACCGCCGGTCCGATCACCCTGTCGCGGACTGCGGCACAGTCGAGAGCAGCCCTGACCGGCGACCCCGGAATCCAGCGGGCGATCGACGCCGGCACGGCCGGGATCGCCGATCTGCGTACGCTCCCCGCCGAGGTCCTGGCCGAGCTGCCCGGCGACGCCCACCCCGGCCCGGCGGCCGGCCACTGGACCCCGCTCACCGTCGAAGTGGGCGGCGTCCGGACGCTGCTGCGGGCGACCGTCGTGGTGGCTAAGCTCTCCGCGGCCCGGCTGACTCGACAGGTGACCCGACGAGTCCGGATTCGGAAGGGAAGCGGAGATGGCTGACGGGGACGTCCTGCTGCTGCGTGATCGCAGGTGGCCCGCCGCACCCGGCGTCTGCTGCTGGCGGCACGCCATCGCGGAGACGCTCACCGAAGCGGGGATGACGGTGTCCACCGCCGACCTCGATCCCACCCCGGCCGATCCGCCGGAGAGCGGCCCGCCCGGCGCCGGTCGCGCCGCCCGGCTGCCCCGCGTCGTACGCCGTCCGGCCGGACTCGCGTACCGGGGGGTCAAGAACGTCACCGGTGCGATGCGGACCGGGCTTCAGGCGTACACGTCGGAAGGAAGCCGCGCGAAGGCCGCGACCCGGCAGCTCGCCACGGACTTGCACCGCGCGGATCTCGTCGTCGCCGAATCGACCGGCGTGGCGGAGGCTGCCCTCGCGGCGGGTGCGCCGGGCAGTCGCCTGTGGACGCTCGTCCTCCCCCGGGAACGCCTGCTGCCCGGCCGCGAGACCGGACTCGCCGGGCAGATCGCGCGGATCGCCCCCGAGATCGGCGGGTTCCTCACCGACTCGGAGCTCGCGCGCGAGTCGGTCGAACGGGCCGCCGTCACGACCCGGCTGCGGGTCGAGGTCTTCCCGCCGCTCGCCGTCGATCGGCCATGCCCGGACTGCGCGCAGACCGAACCGGCCGACCTGCCGGAATCCGCCGCGCCGCTGGCGATCTGGCACGACCTCCTGAGTGGACAGCCGGTCGGCGGGTACTCGTTCGCCGCCGCGCGCTGGGCCGGGCAGGGCGCCGCCTGGGATCCGGCGCCGCTGCTCGACTGGACCCAAGCCGGCCGAGGCGTGCCGCTGACGATCCCGGCGGCCGAGCCCGCCGAACCGTGGACCGCCGACCAGCAGCGCACAGCGGTAGCCCGGATGACGGCCGCGACCTTGCCGGTGCGCACCGGATCGGCTCGTCCGCGCCGCCGGGTTCTCGTCTCCGGCTACGACCTCAAGTTCGCCCGCGAGCTGTGCGCGCGGCTCGATGCCCGGGACGACCTCGACGTCACCCTCGACAGCTGGCCGGACCTCGGCCGCCCCAGCCCTCGGACGAGCCGCCTGCTCGCCGAGGCGGACACCGTGCTCGCGGAATGGGCGCGGCCCAGCGCCGTCTGGCTGTCTCGCCACAAACGGCCCGGCCAGCATCTGATCGTGCGGCTCCACCGCTACGAACTCGACTTCCCGTACCCCCGCGACATCGACATGGACGCCGTCGACGCGGTGGTCCACGTCTCGCCGCCGATTCGCGCGCGCATCCGCGCGGAACTCGGCTGGCCCGACGAAAAGCTCGTCTACCTGCCCAACTACCTCGACGTCGACTGGTTCGACCGGCCCAAACTGCCCGATGCGCGGTTCGGCCTCGGGTTCGTGGGCATCGACTTCCTGAACAAACGCCTCGACCTCGCGCTCGACCTCCTCGCCCAGGTCCGCCGGAAGGACCCCCGCTTCACCCTCCAGGTCCGCTCGACCATGCCTTGGGACAACGTGTACGCCTGGCCCCGCGACGAGGAACGTGCGTTCGTCGGGTGGTGCCTGGAACGGATCAGCCGCGATCCGTTGCTGCGCGGCGCGGTCCACTTCGATTCCCCCGGGCGGGACATGGCCGGTTGGTATCGCAAGGTCGGCCACGTCCTGTCGATGAGCGACATCGAGAGCTTCCACCTGGCCGCCGCCGAGGGAATGGCGTCCGGGGCCGTCCCCGTCCTGCGGCCCTGGCCCGGCGCGGCCGAGATCTACGCCGCCGAGTGGATTCAGCCGTCGGTCGACGCCGCCGCCGAGTTCGTCCTGGCGTCGGCGGACGCGGCGAGCTGGGCCGAGAGGGGTTCGCGCGCCCGGGCCGAGATCCGGCGTACCGCCGATCCGGTGGCGACCGTGGCCGCTTGGGCCGACCTGCTGCACGGCGACGTGGCAGCGGCGCAGGCCCGGTTCGGCGCGTTTAGCTGACCGGTCCCCGCTCGGCGATCCGGGTCAGCACCTCGGCGGCGGCCGCCACGTCACCGATCGGCGACGCGTACGCGAGATCCTGTTCGCTCAGCGTGCTGCCGTCCTCGCAGAGGCCCCACACCGGCGTGCCGCTGCCCCGGTAGTCCGACCACTTCGACGGCAGATACGGGTTCGCCGGGTTGCTGGCGTCGCCGTGGCTGGACCGGGTGGCCGCGTCGTTGACGAGCAGGCAGTCGAACCGCTTTGCCAGCGCCAGGAACCGCAGGTACTCGACATAAGGCCCGACCTGGACGCAATCGGTCAAGGCCAGCTCGGCGACCCGCTGCTGGAGGTCGTCGGGGCGCGATGTCAGGACGTGCAGGCGCAGCCGAGTACGCACCCCGCCCGGCACGGCGGCCAGCGCGTGCAGCACGTCGTCCAGGCCACGAGTGGCGTAGAAGTTGCCGAAGTATCCGATGTGGACGAGGCCGGGATCGAGGCGGGGGGACGGCTCGACGAGGTCGTAGAACCCGGCAGGCAGGGTCGGATGCGGGCGGATGACCGCCTTCGCCTGCGCGAGCGCGGCCAGCTCCGGGTTCGCGCAGTAGCCCAGCATGTAGTCCAGCTGGTTGCGGTTGGTGAAGACGAGTTCGTCGGCCAGCGCGTACGCCAGCTCCTCGCACCAGACGAAACTGTTGACGGACCGAGGGATCGGCAGGCCGCGCCGCTGGAGACCGTCCCGCAGCCGGCTCAGCAGCGGTCCCTCGACGACCGGGTTGCCACGTTCGGCATGCGTGACATCGCGGGAGAGCGGATCGGAGAACTCGGCGCGCCACGGGATATCCGGATGCGCGAGCTTGTACGCCGCCGCGAGGAAGTGCGACGCCGCGAACTGCGCCCGGCTGTAGACCCAGTCGTACTCGTGTTCGTGTTCGTGTTCGTGTTCGTGTTCGTGTTCTGAGGCTGCTGGGGCTTCTCGGGTTTGGAGGGCTTCGAGGCCGCGAACGGCGAACTGCTCCATCGAGCCCCAGTCCGCGAAGTAGGTAGGGGAGGGGATGGCGATGTGCGTCGCGGTGAACGGGCCGGAGATCTGCCGGAGGCTCTCGTCGGTCTCCCGAATCCGGTCCATCGCGTTCGACACGACGTCCACGACCACGCCCTCGTCCCGGACCCGTTTGGCCATGACGATCGCGCTGGTGTCGGCGTACGGCGGGAAGGCGTACGCGATGACCAGACCGCGTGCCAGACCTCGGTTGAGCTCGGCGTACGGGATGCCCGCGACGCGATGCCGATCCAGGAGGCCGACCACCCGGGAGTGCTCGCCGGGCCGCTCGACCAGGTACGCGTTGAGCCGCCGGACCTGCTCGGCCAGCCGGTCGGCCAGCTCCGCCCGGCTGTCTGCGCGGCTTTCCGCTTCGGCGAGGCGGGCCAGCGCGCCGACGATCTGGATCTGCCGGGCGAGGTCGGCCTCGGCCACCGGGGCGGGCGGCTCGGCCGGCGTTCCGTCGGGCTGCTGACCGGGCTGCGTGCTGAGCTTTCCGGCGGAACTGACCGGCGCCTGGGACTCGGTCGGGCCGACCGACGTCGGTTCGCCCGCTGGGTCGAGCGGTGTTCGGGTGAGGCGGCCGTGGACGAGTGCGGTCGACCAGAACAGCTCGGCGTCCTCGAGCGACGCCGTCTCCTGGTACGCCGCCTGCGCGACCCCGGTCGGCAGGGCCAGCCCGGCCGTCGTTCCCGGGGCGACGACCAGGATTCCCGGCCCGGCCGCGTCGTCGAGGGCTTCGAGATACCGCCGGTCGGTGCAGTCCACCCCGGCGACGAAGGCCACCACCGAGCGCTGGGCCGCCGCCGTCCCCATCGCCTGGCGCGTGAACTGCGACGATCCTCGTGCGCTGAGGTGGCGTACCGGGACGGGGGAATCGCCTACGACGGCTGTCACAGCGGCGTCGCCGTCGCTCACCACGATCACGTCGAATCGCGTGGGGTCGAGGGTCTGCGTACCGAGGGAGGCGAGGCAGCCCTTCAGCGTTGCGGCGTCGGTGACGTCGACCACGATGCTCAGGCCGTCGGCGTACGCCCGCTGGGCGGAGGCTTCCCGGAACCGGCGGGCGGCGGCGAGGTCGTCGCTTTCGCGGGCCTGCCGCTCATCGAGCCAGGCGTGGATCGCTGCCCGGTCGGCGACCAGGTCGCGGCGCAGCCACGGGCGGTCGGCCACCGTTCCTCCGATCCGGGTGTCATACGTTAGTCTGCGCCGGACATCGTAGCCAGGGCGATCAGCGGAGGTGGGGCCGGATGCCGATCGTCGGCCGTCAGCTCGTGGTGACCGACCCGATCCGGCACGGCCGGTACGCATTGACGCTGGGGTTCGCCGAGGTGACCCTCGTCGGTGCGGATGCCGAGGATTCCGCGATCGCGGCGGACGCGCCGTACGACCTGGCCGCGATCGATCTGGACGCAGTGGACGTCGAGCACGTGGCGCGGATCGCCTCCCTGGTCCGCCCCCATCTGCGGCGGGGCGGAGTCTTGGCGGTTCTCCTCGGCCGAGCCGATCCCGATTCGACTCTCAACTCGACGGTTTCGGCGATCGATCCGGGCAATTTGGATGATCACGGACACCTGTCCGGTATCGACGGCCTCCTCCGGGGCTGGGAATGGGCCGGCCTCAGCGAGATCGGCGGCGAACCGGCCGCGGTGTTCCGGCCCGGCCCACCGGAAGCGGCGGCCGGAACGCCCTTCCTCGCCGCGTACGCGACGGCGAGCTTGCTGACGCGCCGGGCGGCGGCAGACGGCCGGACCGCCGAGGCGGCGCTCGCCGAACAGGTCGCCCTGACGGCGCGATCCGAGCGGGCGTTGCTGGCTCGGCTCGCCGCGTCGGCTGAGGACGCCGACCGCGTTCGCCGAGACCATCAGGGTTCGGCATTGGTGCGTACGCTCCTCCGCCGTTCGAAGGGTGGCCGGGTAGTCCTTCGGGTCGCGAAAACGCTGCGGCGCCGCTGACGACCCGGTCGGCACACACTGCGCGCGGACATGTCGTGGCCTCTTGCGATAGCATGCGCGCCGACACATCCACGGGGGCGATCCTGCAAGCCGCGTTTGCGGGACACCGCCTAAACCCTGGCGGGACCCTCTCCGGCCCGCCTCCCTTGGTCGCGCGGACGCCCCGCCGACCACCCCTCAAGGAGTTGGCAGTGACTGCGGACGTCGTGATTCTCGGCCTCGGTTATGTGGGCCTCCCGTTGGCGCAGGAGGCCGTCAAGGCGGGATTGTCGGTTTTGGGGTACGACATCAGCGCCCGGGTGGTGGACGCGCTCAACAGTGGCCGGTCCCACGTGGACGATCTGTCGGACGACGACATCGCGGCCATGGTCGCGGCCGGATTCCGGGCGACAACCGACGAATCGGAAATTCGGGGCGCGAAGACGGCGGTGATCTGCGTGCCGACGCCGTTGTCCGCCGACGGCGGGCCGGACCTGAACGCCGTGGAGTCCGCGGTCCGCTCCGTGGCCCGCAACCTGCAGTCCGGCACGACGGTGATCCTTGAGTCCACCACCTACCCCGGCACGACGGACGAGGTCGTCCGCCCGTTGCTGGAGGAGTCCGGGCTGGTCGCGGGAGTGGACTTCAACCTGGCGTTCTCGCCGGAGCGGATCGACCCGGGGAACAAGCAGTTCGGCGCGCACAACACCCCGAAGGTCGTCGGCGGCTACACGCCGGCCTGCACCGAGCGGGCCGCCGAGTTCTACAGCCAGTTCATCGAGACCGTCGTGCGGGCCAAGGGAACGCGCGAGGCGGAGACCGCCAAGCTGCTGGAGAACACCTACCGGCACATCAACATCGCCCTCGTGAACGAGATGGCCAAGTTCTGCCACCAGCTCGGCATCGACCTGTGGGACGTCATCCGGGCGGCCTCCAGCAAGCCCTTCGGCTTCCAGGCGTTCTATCCCGGCCCCGGCGTCGGCGGTCACTGCATCCCGATCGACCCCAACTACCTCAGCCACAACGTGCGCGCGAAGCTCGGCTACCCGTTCCGGTTCGTCGAGCTGGCCCAGGAGATCAACGCCACGATGCCGGCGTACGTCGCTCGGCGGGCGCAGAACATCCTCAACGACGCGGGCAAGGCCACCAACGGCGCGAACGTGCTGATGCTGGGGGTCACCTACAAGGCGAACATCGCCGATCAGCGCGAATCCCCGGCGATCCCGCTGGCTCGGGCGCTGGCCGGACTGGGCGCGAAGATCAGCTTCCACGACCCGCACGTCGAGACGTGGCGAGTGCCCGGAGTGGACGTGCTGAAGGTGGACGACCTGGAGGTGGGCGTCGCCGAAGCGGACCTCGTCATCCTCGTGACCAACCACAGCGCGTACGACGTGGATCGGCTCGCGGGGCTGGCGAAGCGGTTCTTCGACACCCGCGGGGTCACCCAAGGTGACCAGGCTATCCGGCTCTGACAGGACGGTCCTCCCCTCATGCCTTACCCCCGCATCAAGAAACTGGTGCCCCGGCGGCTGCACAACCCCCTGCGCCGGGTGAAGTCCGCGCTGGCCCGGCGGCGGCGCAAGGTCTTCGGCGGCGTCCTGGTCCTCGTGCTCGCGGCGGTCGCCACCGCGGCCGTCGTCCGCTCGCCGATCACGTTCGCCGTCGCGCTGACCGCCATGGCGGTGCTGCTTGCCGGCGTCACGCTGGAGATGTGGCTGAGCCGCCGCGCGCTACGGCAGTCCCAGGCGGAGAGCCGGGCGCTCCAGAGCAAGCTCGCGACGCTGGAGTCCGCGCAGGCGTTGCTGGCCGTCATGGTCTACGAGCAGGGCCGGCAGACCGGAACGGCCCGGCCCGACCTGCTGCCGGACAAGATCATTCCGTCGACGGTACGCGGGCTGCTCGATCGAGGGCAGGCGCTGGAGGCGCACGAGGTGGCCGTCAGCAAGGGCCGGCTGCGCAAGCTGGGCCTGCCAGTGGCGCGGCGGCTGCGGAGCGAGCTGCGGCGACGCGGCTACCTGGTCAAGGCGCGCGAGGTCGCGTACGCGTGCGTCCGGGCCGGCGGGAACAGCGCCGACGTCCGGGAACGCGCCATGATCGAGGGTGAGATCGCGGTGCTGTCCGGTGCGTTGACGCCGTCGGTACGCCCGGAGGACCGTAGCTTCGAATCGCGTCCCGGTCGCGTGTTGCACGTCGTCGGGAACTCGCTGCCGCACACGCAGTCGGGGTACACCTTGCGGACGCACTACACGGCGTTGGCGCAGCGGGACGCGGGGCTGGAGCCGCACGTGGTGACCCACATGGGCTTCGGGCACTCGGGCACGGACTACGCGCGGGAAGAGGTCGACGGGATCGCGTACCACCGGATTCCCGGTGCGACGCGGGGTTCGGAACCGTTGGACGCCTGGCTGCGGGCGCACGTTCAACGGCTGGCCAACGTGGTTCGGGTGGTGCGGCCGTCGGTGCTGCACGCGGCGTCGGACTTCTTGAACGCGGTCTCGGCCGAGATCGTGGGCCGGGAGTTCGGCATTCCCGTCGTCTACGAGTCCCGAGGTTTCTGGGAGGAGACCTGGCTCTCCCGGCAGGCGCAGACGTATGAGTGGGACGACCTCGGGCGGCTGGAGTCGCGGTTCGGCCTGCCGGACGTGTATCTGTGGCGGCGGGAGATCGAGGACCGGTGCCGCCGGGAGGCGTCGCACGTGGTCACGCTCGCGGATGTGATGGCGGATCGGATCGAGGCCGGTGGTGTGGACCGGGATCGGATCACCGTCGTGCCGAACGGGGTGGACGTTCAGGCCTTCCCGATGCTGACGCGCAATCTGGAGTTGGCGGAGAAGCTCGGGATCGACCCCGACACCACCGTCATCGGGTACATCTCGTCCATCGTCGAATACGAGGGCATCGACACCCTGGTCGACGCGTACGCCCAGCTGCGAGAGCAGACCTCGGAGCCGGTCGCGCTGCTGATCGTCGGCGACGGGCTCGTCCGCGAGAGCCTGGTACGCCAGGCCGAGCAGCTCGGCGTACCCGGCGTCATCTTCACGGGGAAGGTGCCGCATGACGAGGTGCTGGATTACTACAGCTTGATCGATGTGTTCGTGGTGCCGCGCAAGCCGGTCGAGGTGTGCCATCTGGTGACGCCGCT
>NZ_JBFBAZ010000134.1:0-21091 GCF_040682475.1 Hamadaea sp. NPDC051192 | reverse complement strand
GGGACACCGCCGGCCACGCCGTCGACTCCTCGGCGATCATCACGACGCCCGGATGGTCGGCGTACACGGCGGCGTTGAGGTCGCGGAGGAAGTCGCCGGTGTCGAAGGCCTCCGCCGCCGGATCGACGAACGGGAAGCGCTCGCCCCGGGTGAGCAGCGGATAGGTCAGGCCGGACGCCGGTTCGAAGGCGGCTGCGGCGGCGTCCAGCGCGGCCCGGTCGGCACCCGGGAACCGGGCCTCCAGCGCTCCGGCGCCCACGTTGGACGCGCCACCGGGCAGCCAGCCGCCGTCGGGATGCCGGTGGGAGTAGACCGCGCCGCCCGGGTCGCGCAGCCGTTCGGCGGTGACGCCCTTGAGGACGAGGGTGGTGCCGAGCACGGAGTTCCACGCGCCCGGCGTCAGCGCGCCCGCCGCGACCTGGGCGGCGCAGCCGTCGGTCAGTCCCGCGTGCAGCGCGGTGCCGACGGGCAGCCCGGTGTGCTCCGCGCCCACGGCGCCGACGCTGCCGACCTGGTGCCCCGGGCGGACGACGTCCGGCAGCATGCCCGCCGGTACGCCGAGCCGGTCGAGCACGGGGGTGGGCCAGGTCCCGGCCTCGACGTCGTAGCCCGTCTTCAGGGCGTGGCTCCAGTCGGTGGCGACCATCTCGCCCGCCAGCCGCCCGGCCAGGTGGTCGGCGCAATGTTGCAGCCGCCCATGATGGCCGGACCGGATCAGGTGCACCAGTTTCGGCAGCGCCCAGCTCGGCTGGATCGGGTAGCCGAGGGAGAGCCACAGCTCCGCACCGGCCTCGGCGACCTCGGCGGCTTCGGCGTACGCCCGCCCGTCGTCGTACATCAGGGCCGGGGTCAGGGCGAGCCCGTCCGGTCCGGCCAGCACGAAGGTGCCGGAGGTGCTGCAGAACCCGACGCCCCGCACGCGCTCGGCGTCCACACCGGACAGCGCTTGGCGGAACGACTCGCCGAGCACCTGCCACCACTGGTCCGGGTCCTGCACATGCCGGGAGGCGCCGTCCTTGCCGAGCGCGCGGTGACTGGTGAGCCGGCCCGAGCCGCGTCCGGCGATCGAGCCCGCACCGTCCACGAGGTACACCCGCAGGCTCTGGGTCCCGACGTCGACGCCCGCCCACAGTTCGCCCGCGGGGTTGATCATCACGAGAGGATGTTAACTTAACATCGTCGTGCGGTAAAGAGGCATTGATACTGCGTGAGAACGAGTGTTAAATAACATCCTCATGAACTGGTTGGGCTTCGCGCTGGCCGCCGTCTTCGCCCTCTTCCCCGGGTTCAACGACGGCGGTGCCCTGGTGGGACTCGGTCTGCGCCGCCGCGCGTGCGCGGTCGGCGTGGCCGGCGGCGTCCTGGTCCGGACGGCGGTCCAGTGATGCCGGCGCGCATCGGCGATCTACTCCGCGACCTGTCCGGACGCGGCGACGAACTGCTCGCCCAGCTCGTCGCCGACCAGATCGCGATCGCCGCCGACGGTACGCGTCTGGCCGCCGCCCTGGCCCGGGGCGAGCTGGCCGCCTCGACCGCCCGGCAGCGTGCGGCGGAGATCGAGCACGCCGGGGACGACGGGCGGGCGCGGCTGGTTCAGCGCCTGCGCCGCAGCGTGACCTCCCCGGTCGACCGGGAAGACCTGTTCCGCCTGTCTCGCAGCGTGGACGACGTGCTCGACGCCGTCCGCGACTTCATCCGGGAGGCCGACCTCTTCGGCCTCACCGCCCTGCCGGCCTGCCCGCCGGTGCTCGACGCGCTCGCGCGCGGTCTCGCCGGACTCGCCGAGGCGGTGCTGCGCCTGCCCCGCGATCCGGTCGAGGCGGCCGAACTCGCATTGCGCGCCAAGAAGCAGGGACTGCGTACGGAGTACCAGCACGCGCTGTCCCGGCTGCTCGATCAGCCGCTCACCGCCGACGTCCTGAAGGCGACCCTGCTCCTCCACCGGTTGGACGCCGCGGGAACCCATCTCGCGGCGGCCGCCGACGCCCTCGCCGACGGAGTGATGAAGCGGTTCCAGTAGCACCACCGTCCCCTTTGGAGGTTCCATGTCCCTCGCCCGCCGTACGCTGTTCCAGGCCGCCGGGCTCGGCGCGCTCGCCGCAGCCCTGCCGAGCACGGCCGCCGTGGCCACCGACACGACCGCCACCGACACCACGGCCGCAGCCGCCGGGCCGGCGCGCTTCGACCTAGCCGCGCCCGGCCGGCCGCTGTTCCGGACGCAGCGGCTGCACAACAAGACCGTGTTGCAGTCCTTCGCCTTCGACAACGTCAACCGGCACGTCTACACCGTGCAGCTGATGGCCGGCGGGCAGCAGCTCGCCGACGAGGCCGCCCCGGTCAGCGGCGCCAACCGGGATCTGGCCGGCGACCTGTGTCTGACGCAGCTCGACCTCGACGGCACCGAGCTGGGCTACATGTTCCTGAAGGGCTTCGGGCACGGCGTGCAGATCGGCGCGGAACCGGTCGGCTCGTCGGCCTTCCTCTGGACCGAGACCGACGCGATCTCCGACGACGGGCTGCACGGCTGGGGCAGCCGGCTCGCCCGGTTCCGGTTCGCCGACGGCGCGATCATCACCCCGGACTCCCCCGAGGTACGCCGGATCGCCCCCATCCCGGGTGCGGACCGGACGACGTGCGGGATCGACCCGGTGCTGAACCGGCTCGTCATGCGCCACCGCGTCGCCGGCACCTTCCGGTACGCCCTCTACGACCTCGACGAGGCACGGCGCAACAAGTTCACCCCGATCTTCGAGGTGGACCAGCCCGCGCTGACCTACTCCTTCCAGGGGTACGCCACCAGCGGCGCCTACCTCTACCTGCTGGAGGGCACGTCCTACGGCAGCTCCGGCTCGACCGCGCCGGTCGGCAACACCTATCTCACCTGCGTGGAGTGGGCGTCCGGGACGGTCGTCGCCCGGCAGCTCGTCTCCGACGGCACCGACCTGGCCTTCCGGGAGCCCGAGGGAATGGCGATCCAGGTCCCCGACCCGTCGGACCCGGCCGGGGTCCGGCTGGCCTTCGGTTTCGCGTCGACCACGTCACCGACCGATACGGCGAAGCTGGCCAGCGTCTATTACAAGGACGTGCTGATCTGACGGTGCGCGCCGGTCATGCGGCTTCGGCGGACATCTCACCGCGCGGGGCGGCATGGCCGGCGTGCTGGGCACGCGACGACGTCGGGACCAGGTCGGTCAGGTTCAGCCAGGCGACCACCGTGGTCCCGGCGTCGCCGGAGTGGATCTCCACGCCGTCGGCGAGCTGCCGGACGAGCCACAGCCCCCGGCCGCTGAGCGCGTCCGGCGTGGCCGGCTCCGAGCCCACGCTGAACGGATCGGGCATTCCGACGCCCGCGTCCGAGACCTCGCAGAACACCTTCTCCGGCGTACGCCACACGCGAAGCCGGCCGGCTCCGCCGCCGTAGAGGATGGCGTTCGTGGCCAGCTCGTTGACGATGATCATCAGCATGTCCGCCCGGTCGGCAGCCGCGCCGGCCTGGTGAGCTGCGGCCGCCGCGACCTCGCGGACCGCGGCGAGACCGTCGAGCCGGAAGGACCGCTCGGCGACCAGCTCCGCAGCGTGGTCAGGTGGCATGAACGCCCGATACCCGACCTCGGCCGACCGAAAACACCGAACCTGATCAGGGTCATTTCCATGTCGCTATGACACGCGGAAAAGACCCTGATCACGAACGTCCGGGAAGGGCACCGCTCAGCGGACGAGCCGGAGCCCGCTCATCCCGCCGTCGACCGCGAGCGACGTCCCGGTGGTCGCCCCCGCACCCGGCCCGGCCAGGTACGCGATCGCCGCCGCGACCTCGTCCGCGGTGACCAGGCGCCCGGTGGGCTGCCGGGCCTCCAGCCGGGTGCGTTCGCCGGCCGGGTCGGCCACGTTGGCGAGCAGCCGGGCGACCCAGGGCGTATCCACCGTCCCCGGTGCGACACAGCACACCCGTACGCCGTCGCCGACCAGGTCGGCCGCCATCGCCAGGGTGAGGGCGTGGACCGCGCCCTTGGACGCGCTGTACAACGCCCGGTTGGCCAGCCCGGCGGTGGCCGCGATCGACGACATGTTGACGATGACGCCCCCGTGCGGCGACGCCTTCAGATAGGGCAGCGCCGCCCGGCTCGCCCGGGCGATCCCGACGACGTTGACATCCAGCACACGGTGCCACTCCTCGTCGGAGTTGGCCTCGACCGGCCCGACCGCGCTGATCCCGGCGCTGTTGACGAGGATGTCGACCCCGCCGTGCTCGGCGGCGATCCGCTCGAACACCCCTTCCAACGGCTGCGAGACGTCGCCGTCCGGCAGGTCGACGACGGCGACGGTCGCACCGCGCGCCTCGAAGAGCGCGGCACAGGCCGCACCGATGCCGGACGCGCCACCCGTGATGGCGGCCACCCGGCCCGCGAAGTCGTTCATTGGACCCTCCACTCCGGACCGTCCGGGAAGGCGTACCGGGTCAGGGTGTCCGAACGCATCTGCGCCGAGAAGCCCGGCCGCTCGGGCGCAAGGTAACGCCCGTCCCGGATGACCACCGGGTCCACGAAGTGCTCGTGGAGGTGGTCGACGTATTCGAGATGACGGCCGTCCAGCGAACCGGAGACCGCCACGTAGTCGTAGAACGAGAAGTGCTGAACCAGCTCGCACAGCCCGACGCCGCCCGCGTGCGGGCAGACGGGCTTGCCGAAGGCCGCCGCCAGCAGCAGGATCGCGAGGTTCTCGGTGACCCCGCCGACCCGGCACGCGTCGATCTGGACCACGTCGATCGCGTCGGCCTGGAGCAGCTGCTTGAACATGACCCGGTTGTGCACGTGCTCACCGGTCGCGACCCGGATCGGCCGCCCGCCCGGCCCCGCCTCGCGCAACCCGGTGCGGATCGCGGCGTGCCCGAGCACCTCGTCCGGGCTGGTCGGCTCCTCGATCCAGTAGGGGTCGAGCGGGGCGAGCCGCTTCATCCAGTCGATCGCCTCGGGCACGTCCCAGCGCTGGTTGGCGTCGACGGCGATGCGTACTCCGGAGCCGACGGCGGCCCGGGCGGCCCGGAACCGGCGCAGGTCGTCCTCGATGTCCGCGCCGACCTTCAGCTTGATCATGTCGAAGCCGTCGGCCACCGCCTCCTGCGCGAGCCGGGTCACCTTGGCGTCGTCATAGCCGAGCCAGCCCGCCGAGGTCGTGTAGGCCGGATATCCGGCGTCGGAGATCTCCGCCGCCCGCTGCCCGCGCCCGGCCACCCGGTCCGTGAGCAGATCCACGGCCGCCGCGGGGGTCAAGGCGTCGGTCAGATACCGCCAGTCGATCAGGTCGACCGTTTGATCCGGCGTGTACGCCGAAAGCAGCCGCCACAGGGGCAACCCGGCCCGGCGCGCGGTCAGATCCCAGACGGCGTTGATGACGGCGGCGGCCGCCAGGTGCATGACGCCCTTCTCCGGACCGAGCCAGCGCAGCTGGGAGTCGTGCGTCAGCCGCCGCGCGAACTCCCCGAGATCCAGGGCGTCCACGGTTTGACCGACCACATAGGAGCGCATGGCCTCGATCGCCGCCACGCAGACGTCGTTGCCCCGGCCGATGGTGAAGGTCAGCCCGTATCCGGTCAGCCCGTCGTCGGTCAGCAGCTCGACGTACGCCGCCGAATAGTCCGGGTCCGGATTCATCGCGTCCGAGCCGTCGAGCGTTCGTGAGGTCGGGAAGCGGATGTCGTGCACCCGCATACCGGTGATCTTCACGCCGCCGCCATCCGCGTACGCTGATGCCCGATCCCGTCGATCTCGACCTCCACCAGGTCGCCCGGCTGGAGATAGGGGAACCGGCCGGACAGCGCGACGCCCTCCGGCGTACCGGTGTTGACGATGTCGCCAGGCTCCAGCACGGTGAACTGCGACAGGTGCCAGATGAGGGTGCCGACGTCGAAGATCATGTCGCCGGTCGAGGAGTCCTGCCGGGGCTCGCCGTTGACCCAGCTGCGCAGCCGGAGCTGCTGCGGTCCGCCCAGCGCCTCGACCTCGTCCGGCGTCACGAGCCACGGACCGAGCGGGTTGAACGTCTCGCAGCTCTTCCCCTTCGACCACTGCCCGCCGGAGGCCTCGATCTGGAAGGTCCGCTCGGAGACGTCGTTCGACACGGCGTACGCGCCGACGCAGCGCAGGCCCTCCTCAGGTGAGGACAGGTAGCGCGCCCGCTTGCCGATGACGACGGCCAGCTCGACCTCCCAGTCCGTCTTCACCGAGCCCCGGGGGATGAGGATGTCGTCGTAGGGGCCGGACAGCGTGTTCGGCGCCTTGTAGAACATGATCGGCTGGGTCGGCGGCTCCTGCCCGGACTCGGCGGCGTGGGCGGCGTAGTTCTGCCCGATGCAGAGGATGACGCCGGGTCGCGCCAGCGGCGCCCCGAGGCGCTGGCCGGCGATGTCGATCTCCGGGAGCCCGGTGAGCTGGAGCCCGGCCGCGACCCGAGCCAGAAACTCCCCGTCGATGTCGGCCGTCAGCGACCGCAGGTCGTAACAGGTGAGCACGGCGGGCGTGGAGTCGTCGAGGGCGACCGGAATCTCGGCCCCGGCGGGGCCGACCCTGAGGAACTTCATGTTTCAGTCCAATCCATACGTGCGAGCGGCGTTGGCGGCGAAGACCGCCGGGTGCAGGTCGGCCGGGACCAGGTCGCGCGCGGCAGCCAGCCAGCGCTCGTAGCCTCCGGCCACCTCCACCACCGGCCAGTCCGACCCCCACAGGAGTCGGTCCGGGCCGAAGAACTCGAGCGCCACATGGGCGTACGGGCGCAGGTCGTCGAGCTGCCAGCCGGTCCAGTCCGCCTCGGTCACCAGGCCGGACAGCTTCGCCACCACGTTGGGGCAGGCGGCCAGATATTCCACGGTGGTCCGCCAGGCGCTGAACGAACCGGTGCGGATCTGCGGCTTGCCGAGGTGGTCGAGGACGAGCCGGGCGTGCGGCAGCGACTGGGCCGCCACGACCGCGCCGGGCAGCTGCTCGGCCCGGATCACGAGGTCGAAGGCGAGTCCGGCGTCGGCGATCACGGCCAGCCCGTCGATCACATCGGGGCGGGCGAGGAAGTCGGGATCGGGTTCGGCCTGGATCTGGCTGCGTACGCCGGCCAGCTTGGCGCCGCCCGGTCCGGCCCGATGGGCGGCGAGCTTCTCCGCGAGCCGCGGATCGAGCGGGTCGGCCCAGCCGACGACGGCCGCGATCTCGGGCGTACCGGCGGCGAGGGCCAGGAACTCGGTCGTCTCGGCGTCGTCGCCGCGACCCGCCTCGACCAGCACCGTCTTGGCGACGCCCGCCCGGGACAGCTGCGCCCGCAGATCGTCGACCGTGTAGTCCCGGCGGATCGGGGCCAGCTCCGGCTCGGCGAGCCAGGCGTACCCGGAAGACCAGAGGTGGTGATGGGAGTCGATCACGTGGTCGGTCACGCGATCGCCGCCCACAGCTCGTCCGGGACGGCCGCCTCGATCATGTCGGCGGCGTCGTCGACCTCCTCCGGCGACCGCAGTCCGACCAGGACTGCGGCGACGGCCGGATGGCGCAGCGGGAACTGCACGGCCGCCGCCCGCAGCGGTACGCCGTGCTCCTCGGCGAGCTGCTTCAGGCGCAGCGCCCGGTTCAGCAGTTCCTCGTCGGCGGCCGCGTAGTCGAAGGTCGAGCCCGGCCGGGGATCGGCGAGGATGCCGGAGTTGAACACGCCCGCCGCGACGACGGCGACCCCGCGATCGGCCGCGCGGTCCAGCAGATCCGTGCCGCTGCGGTCGAGCAGCGTGTAGCGACCGGCCATCAGCACCACGTCGAGATCGATCCGCTCGACCAGGTACGCCAGCACGTCCACGCTGTTGGCGCCGGCCCCGATCGCGGTGATGAGCCCTTCGTCGCGCAGCCGGACCAGCTCCGGGTACGCCTCGGCGACGGCCTGTTCGAGGTGGTCGTCGGGATCGTGGAGGTGCACGACGTCCACCCGGTCGCGGCCGAGCCGGCGCAGGCTGTCCTCGAACGATCGGCGTACGCCCGCGGCCGAGAAGTCGAAGACGGGCCGCACCGCCGGGTCGACGCCCACCCAGACGTCCGAATCGGTGTCGCCGGCGTCCTGCCGTTCGAGCACCCGGCCGACCTTGGTCGACAGCACGTGGCCGTCCCGATCGCGGAGGGCCTCGCCGGATCGGAGTTCGCTGCGGCCGTAGCCGTAGAACGGCGCGGTGTCGAAGAGGCGTACGCCACGGTCCCAGGCCCGGTCGACGGTCTGGCGCGCCTGGTGTTCACTGACGTCGGCGTAAAGCCCGCCGATCGGTGCCAGCCCGAGCCCCAGCCGGGTGACCGTCAGGCCGGTCCGGCCCAGCTCCACCTGCATCAGGCACCTCCCGCTCGGAAATCCTATAGGATTCTTCGGCGATCCTATAGGATGTACCCGGGCCAGGGAAAGGGGGCGAAATGGGCAGCCGGACGCTCAGCGACGAGGTCTACGAGGCCGTCAAGGCCATGATCATGGATCACGTGATCCCGCCCGGCGGCCGCGTCACCATCGACGCGGTGAGCCGTCAGCTGGACGTCTCCCCCACTCCCGTACGCGAGGCGCTGGCGCGGCTGGAGTCGGACGGGCTGGTGGTCAAGCGGCCGATGGCCGGATACACCACCGCGCCGCTGCTGACCCCGGCCGAGTTCGAGCAGCTCTTCGAGGTCCGGACGCTGCTGGAGTGCGCCGCCGCCGCGCGGGCGGCCCGGTTCGGCGACCCGGCCGTCGAGTTCCCCCGGATGCCCGCGCCGACCACCGACCCCGGGTACGCCGGCCACGCCGCGTTCACCTCGGCCGACGCCGCCTTCCACGACGCCGTCGCGGTGGCTTCGGGCAACCCGGTGCTCCGGGAGTCGATCGTGCGGCTGCACGCCCATCTGCACGTCCACCGGGTGGCCTTTCCCGGGGTGGGCTCCACCGAACGCGAGCACGACGCCATCGTGGCGGCGATCCGGGCGCGCGATCCCGAGACGGCCGAAGCTGCGATGCGTACGCACCTGGACGCCGCCCGGGAACGCCATCGCGAGGCGCACTAGTCGTCCTCTACCCTGGTAGGGGTGACGGTTCGTGTGCGCTTCGCCCCTTCTCCCACCGGTATCTTCCACGTCGGCGGGGCCCGATCGGCCCTCCAGAACTGGATCTACGCCAAACAGCACGAGGGTGCGTTCGTCCTACGGATCGAGGACACCGACGCGGCGCGCAACCGGCCGGAGTGGACCGAGGGCATCCTCAACGCCCTGGACTGGATCGGCATCCAGCGCGGCACCTACGAGGGCCCCTACTTCCAGTCCTCGTACGCCGACGAGCACGTGAAGGCCGCGACGCGGCTCTACGACGCCGGCCGCGCGTACTACTGCGACTGCACTCGCGACCAGGTCCAGGCGCGGACGGGCAACCAGTACTCCGGCTATGACGGCTACTGCCGCGACCGGGCGCTGGGCCCGGGCGAGGGCCGCGCGCTGCGTTTCCTCACCCCGGACGAGGGGGAGACGGTCGTCGTCGACCTGATCCGCGGCGAGCCGACCTTCGAGAACAAGCTCATCGAGGACTTCGTGATCGCCCGGGGCGACGGCTCGCCGGTGTTCCTGCTCGCCAACGTCGTCGACGACCTGACCATGGGGATCACCCACGTGATCCGCGCGGAGGAGCACCTGCCCAACACGCCCAAGCAGCAGATGCTGTGGGAGGCGCTCGGGCACACCCCGCCGGTCTGGGCGCACGTGCCGATCGTGGTCAACGAGAAGCGGCAGAAGCTGTCGAAGCGCCGCGACAAGGTCGCGCTGGAGATGTACCGCGACGAGGGCTACCTCGCCGCCACCATGCGCAACTACCTCATGCTCCTGGGCTGGGCGCCGTCCGGTGACCGGGAGATCGTGCCCTGGTCGGTGATCGAGGAGGAGTTCCGGCTCGAGGACGTCAACCCGTCGCCGGCGTTCTTCGACGAGAAGAAGCTGCGCGCCTTCAACGGCGAGTACATCCGCGCACTGTCCGTCGAGGACTTCGTGCAGGCCTGCCTGCCCTGGCTGACCGGCCCGTTCCTCACGGCCGAGGAGAAGGCCGAGCGGGGATACGGGATCACCACGCCGCCGTGGGACCTCAACGCCTTCGACTTGGCCGTCTTCGCCCAGGTCGCCCCGCTGGCGCAGACGCGGATCGCGGTGCTCGCCGAGATCGTGGAGTACGTCGACTTCCTCTTCCTCGACGAGCCCGTCGTCGACGAGGGCGCGCGGGCCAAGGCGGCCAAGGACGCCGCGATCCTGCCGGCCGTCATCGAGGCGTACGAGGGGCTGGCGGACTGGTCGGCCGAGCCGCTGAAGGAGACGCTGATCGCCGTCGGTGAGGCCGCCGGGCTCAAGCTCGGCAAGGCACAGGCACCGGTACGCGTAGCGGTCACCGGGCGTACGGTCGGCCTGCCGCTCTTCGAGTCCCTTGAGGTGCTCGGCAAGGAGAAGACGCTGGCCCGGCTACGGCAGGCGACCGCTACTCTCCTCTGAGGATGGTCACAGCGCGTAGCGTTGTGCAATCGTGACCTTCTTACCGCAACGGACTTCAGGTTCCAGGTGTCTTCTGGTGCGAAGGCGGGAATTCCTTCGGTGTTCCCACCTTCGTCCGCACCGGCATTCATCTTCAACGGGGACCGAATATGTCACGCACGGTGGCACGACGCGCACTCATCAGCGGTTTCGCGCTGGCCGCCATGGGTCTGTTCGGCCTGCACGCCCCTTCGGCACAGGCCGCACCGGCCCCGGCGCCCAACCAGATCACGATCGTGGGCGAGGGGCTCGACACGCCCCTGACGATTTCGGCGAAGGACACACCTGACCGGTTCGAGTCGATGCTCGGCGAGGTCGACTTCCTCGCCACGGGGGTGGCGGTCGCCTCGTCACCCAAGGCCGACAAGCTCGGTCCGAAGTACACCGTGACCTTGTCGGTCGACGGCGTGGGCAAGTCGCAGTACGACCTCTACCCGCTCGCGGCAGGCGGTCCGCGCGCGTTCCGCTCGGCGGCTCAGCCGGACAAGCGGAAGACGACGGCGGGCTGGTTCTACGGCCGGCTCACCATGCCGTCGACGATGCGCGCCGCCGGCGTGCCGCTGGGCGGGGGCACGACCTATCAGCCGCCCGCGGGCGGTGCCGGAGGGGGCGTGGCCACCCAGACGAAACAGGCCGCGTCCGACATCGGTGAGGTCATGGGCGAATGGCGGCGAGTCGTCGCGCTGAACGGCGCGATCGTCATCGTCATCGCGATGGGTCTGTTCGGCATCGCCTTCCTGATCCGCCGGAAGGTCTGAGCCGCCGACAAGGTCTGAGCACTGGTAAGGCCTGGGCCGCCGAGAGGTCCAAGCGCCGGCGACGGCGTCTTGGCGCCGAACGGCGGCCCAGGCCGTATCCTGCTCGGCATGCGCACCCCCCTCGCCGCGGCCCGTGCGACGCTGGCGTTGCTGATCGCCGGTCTGGCCCTCGCCGGTTGCATGAAGGTCGACGCCGCCCTGGTGGTGAACTCCGACGACACCGTCTCCGGCGACGTCGTGCTGGCGGTGGACCGCCGGCTCGCCAACGTCACCGGTCAGTCTGAGGATCGCCTGGTGGCCACCCTCGGGCTGGACAAGGAGAAGCTGCCCGCGACGGCCACCATCGAGCGATACGAGGACGCGGGCTTCGTCGGCGTACGCGTGTCGTATGCCAAGACGCCGCTGGCCCAGTTCAACGGGGTCAGCGGCCGGGACGCCTTCACCCTGGTGCGCTCCGGCAACGAGTACGCCTTCGCCGGCTCGGTCGATCTGCGTACGGTGAACCTCCTCGATCCGGGGATCCGCGCGTTCGCCGATCAGTTCAGCTTCCGGATCGCCGTGACGTTCCCCGGCAAGGTCACCGAACACAACGGAGTGCTCTCCGGGAAGACGGTGTCGTGGCAGCCGAAGGCCGGCGAGATGCGTACGCTCCAGGCCCGGGCGAAGGTGGACGGCCCGGTCCCGTGGGTGCCGCTCGTCGCGGCCGGCGTGGGGCTGGCCGCCGTCGGCACCGTGCTCGTCGTCTTCCTCCTGTCGCGCCGCAACCGGCCGCGCCGGGTCGAGGAGCCGACGCTTGTCGAATACCCACATGACATGCTGTAGGACATGACCAAGGCACCGGCGCTGGCCGCGACGCTCAAGCGGATCGAGCGCGCGGCCGGGTCCCTGGCGACCGCCAGCGTGACCCGGATGGACGAGGTGCTGCCCTGGTTCCGGGGGATGCCGGCCGATCAGCGGGCCTGGGTCATGCTCGTGGCGCAGTCCGGCGTGCAGTCGCTGGTCGGCTGGCTGCGTCAGGACGATCATCGGGCGGGCACCCAGGAGGTCTCCGACGAGATCTTCGACGCCGCGCCCCGGGCGTTGGCCCGCAGCATCAGCCTCCAGCAGACGGTCGCCCTGATCAAGGTCACCATCGACGTCGTCGAGGAGCAGGTGCCGACGCTGGCCGCCGAGGGCGAGGAGGACCTGCTGCGGCAGGCGATCCTGCGCTATTCGCGGGAGGTCGCCTTCTCCGCCGCCCGGGTGTACGCCCGCGCCGCCGAGACCCGGGGCGCTTGGGACGCCCGCCTCCAGGCCCTCCTCGTCGACGCGCTGCTCCGCGGCGACTCCTCCGACGTCCTGGCCAGCCGCGCCGCCGCGCTGGGCTGGTCGGACGCCCCGCCGGTGGCGGTGGCCGTCGGCCGGTCCCCAGGTGGCGAGGCGGCCGCCGTCCTGCACGCCGTCCACCGGCTCGCTCGGCGGCTGGGCGTCGAGGTCTTCGGCGGCGTCCACGGCGACCGGCTCGTGGTCGTCCTGGGCGGCGCGACCGATCCGCTCGCGGCGGCGGAGAAGCTGGCCGCGGGCTTCGGCGAAGGCCCGATCGTGGTCGGCCCGGCGGTGCCGTCGCTCGACGAGGCGAGCACGAGCGCCCGGTCGGCCTTGGCCGGCTTCCGGGCCGCCGCCGCGTGGCCCGCCGCACCGCGGCCGGTGGCCGCCGAGGCGCTGCTGCCCGAACGGGCGCTGGCCGGGGACGCCGAGGCGCGGCGGGTGCTGCGGCAGGACATCTACGGCTCGGTGCTGCGCTCCGGGGGCGAGCTGCTGGAGACGCTCGATGCCTTCCTGACCCACGGCGGGGCGCTGGAGGCGACCGCCCGGGCACTCTTCGTCCACCCGAACACGGTGCGCTATCGCATGCGCCGAGTGGCCGAGATCACCGGGTACGCCCCGCTCAACCCGAGGGACGCGTTCACCCTCCGAGTCGCCCTCGCGTTAGGCCGGCTGGAGCCCAGCCAGCCGAGCTGACTGACCGCACTCCTGGCAGCTCACGCAAGCGTTCCGTGGCCTCCAGAGGGTTCACCGATCGGACACAGCGGTGACATCGCACGTCAATCTTTGTGGAGACCCTACAAACGCGGTAGGCGGATTTGGTGGCGAGCGACAACGGCTAGCTTACGGCCGATCCCGCAGGGTGGATTAGTGCTCGCCGTACTCTCTCCGGGCCAGGGTGCCCAGAAACCCGGCTTCCTGACCCCGTGGCTCGCCGTCGACGGCGTCTCCGACCAGCTTCGCCAGTGGTCGGCGCTGACCGGCGTGGATCTCGTCCACCTCGGCACCGACGCCGACGCGGAGGAGATCAAGGACACCGCGAAGACCCAGCCACTGCTGACCGCGGCCGCCCTGGTCGCCGCCGCTCAGCTCCCGCTGCCGCCCGCCGCCGTGGTGGCCGGGCACAGCGTCGGCGAGCTGGGCGCCGCCGCCATCGCGGGCGCGCTCACGCCGGCCGACGCGATCGCTCTGGCGGGCGTACGCGGTCAGGAGATGGCCGCTGCCTGCGCCTTGGAGCCCACCGGCATGGCCGCCGTCCTCGGCGGCGACGAGGCCGAGGTGCTCGCCGCGATCGCCGCGAACGGGCTGTACCCCGCCAACCGCAACGGGGCCGGGCAGATCGTCGCCGCGGGTTCCCTGGACGGCGTCGACAAGCTCGCCGAGCAGCCCCCGACGAAGGCCCGGGTCATCAAGCTGCAGGTCGCCGGGGCGTTCCACACGCCGTACATGGCTCCGGCCGAGGCGGCGCTGACCGAGTTCGCCGGGAAGATCACCCCGAGCGACCCGACGCGTACGCTGCTGCAGAACGCCGACGGCGCCGCCGTAAGCTCGGGGACGGAGCTGCTTTCGCGGCTCGTCCAGCAGGTCACCGCGCCCGTCCGGTGGGACCTCGTCATGACGCGGCTCGCCGAGCTGGGCGTGACGGGAGTCCTGGAGCTTCCCCCGGCCGGCACGCTGGCCGGCCTGGTCAAGCGGGCCGTCAAGGGCCTGGAGATCGTCACCTTGAACACCCCGGACGACCTGGCGGCCGCCCGCGACCTCATCGAGCGCCACGGCGCCACCGCCGAAGGAGTTTCCGCCTGATGGGCAGCAACGGTCTTATCCACCGCGACGGCGGCAGCCCCGCTATTGAAGGAGTCTCCGCCTGATGGGGAGCAAGATTGCTTCGCTTGGCCACTACCAGCCCGCGCGGGTGCTGACCAACGACGACCTCGCTCAGATGGTCGACACCAACGACGAGTGGATCCAGTCCCGGGTCGGGATCAAGGAGCGGCGCATCGCCGACACCGAGACCGTCGCCGACATGGGGTCGGCCGCCGCCGAGAAGGCATTGGCCGCCAGCGGGCTGGCCACCTCCGACATCGACCTCGTCATCGTCGCCACCTGTTCGTCGGCCGACCGCAGCCCCAACGTGGCCTGCCGGATCGCGATGAAGCTTGGCCTGGGCACCCCGGCGGCGTTCGACGTCAACACCGCGTGCTCGGGTTTCTCGTACGCCCTCGCGCTGGCCGATCAGGCGATCAACGCCGGTGCGGCCACGCACGCCATCGTCGTCGGCGTCGAGAAGCTCTCCGAGATCACCGACTGGACCGACCGCTCGACCGCCGTCATCTTCGGTGACGGCGCGGGTGCGGCAGTGGTCAGCAAGACCGCCGACGGCGAGGAGCCCGGCATCAGCCCGGTCGTCTGGGGCTCGGCGCCCAGCGAGGCGATCCGCATCGAGACCTGGCGGCCCTACATCCAGCAGGACGGCCAGACCGTCTTCCGGTGGGCCACGACGGCGATCCCGCCGCTGGCCCGCGAGGTGTGCGAGAAGGCCGGGTACGACCCCGCCGACATCGCCGCCTTCGTTCCCCACCAGGCGAACCTGCGCATCATCGAACCGGTGGCGCGCAAGGTCGGCGTGGTCAACGCGATCATCGCGCGCGACATCGTGGAGTCCGGCAACACGTCGGCGGCGAGCATCCCGCTCGCCCTGTCCAAGATGGTCGAGCGCGGCGAGGTGAAGTCCGGCAGCCCCGTGCTGCTGATCGGCTTCGGCGGTGGCCTGACCTACGCCGGTCAGGTCGTACGCTGCCCCTGACCAGTCCTCATACTGCGTCCCTGAATCCATCAGCGGCACAGCGAACCAACCATGAAGGGAAGAACATGACCCGCGAAGAGATCACCTCCGGCCTCGCCGAGATCCTCGAAGAGGTCGCCGGGGTGAACCCCGACGACGTCTCGGAGGAGAAGTCGTTCACCGAGGACCTGGACGTCGACTCGCTGTCGATGGTCGAGGTCGTCGTCGCGGCCGAGGAGAAGTTCGGCGTGAAGATCCCGGACGACGAGGTGCAGAACCTCAAGACCGTCGGCGACGCCGTCGCCTACATCCTGAAGGGCTGATCTTCCCCTTGTCTCGTCGTGACGTAGTCGTCACCGGGCTCGGTGTCACGTCCCCGCTCGGCGGGGACGTGGCCACCACCTGGGACGCCATGCTCGCCGGCAAGTCCGGGGTCAGCGCGCTGACCGACGACTGGGCCGAGCAGCTGCCCGTGCGGATCGCGGCGAAGGTGGCCGTCGACCCCTCGGAGGTGCTCGACCGGGTCCGCATGCGCCGGCTGGACCGGTCGGAGGCGCTCGCGTTGATCGCCGCCGACCAGGCCTGGAAGGACTCCGGGCTGGGCGATTCGGGGCTGGACCCCGAGCGGCTGGCAGTGGTGGTCGGCTCCGGCATCGGCGGGGCACAGACCCTGCTGGCCCAGGACGACATCCTGGAGGCGTCCGGTCCGCGGCGGGTCAGCCCGCACACGGTCCCGATGCTGATGCCCAACGGTCCCGCCGCCTACGTCGGCCTGGAGTACGGGGCGAAGGCCGGCGTACACGCGCCGACGAGCGCCTGTGCGACCGGGGCCGAGGCGATCGCCTGGGGCCTGGACATCATCCGCTCCGGCCGGGCCGACGTCGTCATCGCCGGCGGCACCGAGGCGGTCATCCACCCGCTGCCGATCGCCGGGTTCGCCTCGATGCGGGCCATGTCGACCCGCAACGACGATCCCGAGCGCGCGTCCCGCCCGTGGGACAAGGCCCGGGACGGCTTCGTCCTCGGTGAGGGCGCGGGCATCGTGGTCCTGGAGTCGGCCGAGCACGCCGCCGCGCGCGGCGCGCGGGTGCACGCCGTACTGGCCGGGGCCGGGCTCACCTCGGACGGCTTCGACATCGTCCAGCCGCACCCGGAGAGCGAGGGCGGCGCCCGGGCCATCCGTGCGGCGCTCCGCAGCGCCGACCTCGACCCGAGCGAGGTCAAGCACGTCAACGCGCACGCCACGTCCACCCCGGTGGGCGACATGGCGGAGATCGTGGGCATCCGCCGGATCATCGGCGACCACCCCGTGCTGACCGCCACCAAGTCGATGACCGGTCACCTGCTCGGCGCGGCCGGCGCGGTGGAGACCATCGCGACGATCCTGGCCGTACGCGAGTCGATCATCCCGCCGACGATCAACCTCGACGACCCGGACGACGGCCTCACGCTCGATGTCGCCGCCCACAAGCCGCGGTCGCTGGACATCCCGGCGGCGCTGAACAACTCGTTCGGTTTCGGCGGCCACAACGTGGCGCTGATCTTCACGCGGGCTTGACCGTGTGAAGCATCAACGCAGCACGCGGGCGTAGGGATCACGTTCAGCCGCAGGAACTCTTCGGAAGGCCGTTCACAGCGACCGGTGAGCGGCCTTCCGCTTTCGCCTTCCCGGCCAGCACCTTGGCCAGCGCCTCCAGCGACAACGGGCTCGACGAGTAGGTCGCCAGCAGCACCGGGGACGCCGACTTCGTCAGCACGTACGGCGTGTCCATGGCGACCGTGATCGTCGCCTTCGGATTCAGGTCCCCGGCCGTGTCGCCGTAGCCGACGAGGTGCACCACCTGCGCATCCGCCGCCGGCGTGCTCTGCTCTACGCGTACCCCTTGGGCTTGCAGGGCCTTCACCAGTCGATCCCGGCTGGCGTCGCGGCCCTTCGCCGCCGTCACGCTGACCGCGCCCGTGACCAGCGGCGCGCCACACGCGCCGCGCAGCTGGGTCACCGCGGCGCTCGCGGCCGCCGCCACCGCGCTCTGGTGCTCCTGGCCCGCGAGCACGTCCAGGCCCGGCTGGTCGTCGTCGGTCACGGCACGCTTGAGGGTGAGGATGCGGGTCACCGAGGCGCGCAGGCGGTCTCGCGACAGCTTGCCGTTCTTCAAAGCCGTCAAGATCCCGTTGTACGCGGCCACGGGGTCGGGCGGCATGAGCAGCAGGTCGTTGCCGGCCTGGAGGGCCCGGACGGCGGCCTCGCCAGCGGGCCAGCGCTCGGCCGGAGCCATGTTCAGCGCGTCGGTGACCACCACGCCGTCGAAGCCGAGCTGCTGCCGCAGTACGCCCTCCAGCACCTTGGCCGAGAAGCTCGCGGGCATCCCCGGATCGATCGAGCGCACGTCGAGATGGCCGGACATGACCAGCTGGACGCCGGCCGCGATGCCGGCCTGGAATGGCGGCAGGTCGATCTCGGTCAGCTCCTGCCGGGTCTGCTGGAGCTGCGGCAGGTCGCCGTGGCTGTCCGCGGCCGGGCGGCCGTGCCCGGGGAAGTGCTTGAGGGTCGCGGCCACCCCGGCGGCCTGGAGCCCGCGAACGGCGGCGGCGGCCTGCTCGGCGACCAGCTTTGAGTCGGACCCGAAGGACCGGGAGCCGATGACCGAGGACGCGCCCTGCACGTCCGCGTCCGGCGCGAAGTCGACGTTGATCCCCATCGCGGCCAGCTCGGTTCCGGCCGCACGCCACGCCGCCTCGGTCAGCTCCGGCTGGTTCGCCGCACCCAGCGCCATCGCGCTCGGCAGCAGCGTGACGCCGGACTTGACCCGGGTGACCACGCCGTACTCCTGATCCGTGCCGATGAGCAGCGGCGTCCCGGCGGGCAGCTTCGCCGCCGCGGCCTGCAGTCCTGCGGTGAACTTCCGGACCTGCGCCGGATCGTCGATGTTGGCGGTGTCCTGCGCGGTGGGATCCCCGGCCTCGAAGCCGACCAGGATCACTCCGCCGAGGCGCAGCTTCGTCACCAGCTCGGCCGGCGTGGTGACCCCCGCCAGCTTCTGATTCGCCTTGGCCGCCCCGGCCGACACCTTCGTCGCGTCCTGGCCGTACGCGTACGGCATCAGCACTTGACCGGCGAGGTCTTCGTCACTGAGCCGGGCGACCTGCCCGGCGAGCGTCGTCGGACTGGGTGAGCTCTCGGGGGTCGCCGGGGCCGTGCCACAGGCAGCCAGGGCCAGCGCGCACAAGATCAGAATCGCTGCTGCATTCCGCCGCATGGCGGGCATCCCATCACACGTTCGGCCGATCCGCCACCGGGCACGCCCGACTTTGTGACTCAGCCCGCCCTCTGTGTGAGCAGCGTGAACGGGGCTCCGTCGCCGGCCCAGCGGTAGGGCTCCAGTTCGGAGTCCCAGGCGGTGCCGAGCGCTCGGTCCAGCGCCAGCGAGAGGGCTTCCGGCGTACGCGCCTGGGTCATGATCGAGCGCAGCTGGTCCTCGCCGAGCTGGGCGTCGCCGGCCGCGCCGATGGTGGCGCGGTGCAGGCCGCGCCCGGGAACGTGCATGTATCGCTCGCCGTCCATGCCGGGGCTGGGCTCCTCGGTCACCTCGAACCGGAGCATGTTCCATTGCCGCAGCTCAGCGGCCAGTTCACCACCGGTGCCGGGACGCCCGGTCCACCCGCACTCGGCGCGGCGCGCGCCGGGGTCGACGGGCTGCAACGTCCATTCCAGACTCACCGGGGCGGCCAGGACACGAGCTATCGCCCACTCGACGTGAGCACACACGGCGAGCGGGGTCGAGTGGACGTAAACGACGCCTCGCGTGGGCACTTCCGACCTCCCGGTGTCGACAGGTGCGTCTTCCCCTACGACCTGGCGACCAACGACGGCGGTATGCCCGATTTATTGGGTTCTGAAACTGATGGTGACAACGGGTCCATGATGACGGGTGAGACGGACGGGGCGCCAGCGAATCGGCAAAGTCGTCCGGAGAATGTGCCGCTTCAGGCGACCACCAGGCAGCGATTGGTGGGAACGCGGCGGTGGCGGCTATGATGTCCCGGGCCTTTCTGACTGAGGCCCCGCAATTAGACGTCGTGACATCTGGGAGTAACTCCGTGGCGAGCAGCACCTCGAAGACCGCGCGCGCGTCTGTCCGGGCCGGTGAGGCCAAGGGCGGCGCTCTCAGCGTGCTGGGTGAGTTCAAGTACCTCATCCCGCTGAACAAGGGCAAGCACGTCTACGTGCGGAACCTCACCAACGGCAAGACCACGCACCTGAGCACCACCTCGGACGCGTTCGTCGAGGAGATCCGCGTG
Source organism: Hamadaea sp. NPDC051192 (assembly GCF_040682475.1). Classification (NCBI taxonomy): domain Bacteria; kingdom Bacillati; phylum Actinomycetota; class Actinomycetes; order Micromonosporales; family Micromonosporaceae; genus Hamadaea; species Hamadaea sp. NPDC051192. The sequence continues at coordinate 1,409 of NZ_JBFBAZ010000134.1, read as the reverse complement.
CTGACCGCGGCCGGCCACGGCGCCAAGATCCGCGCCGAGCTGACCGCCCTGCAATCGGCGAACCCGGACCACGGCTGGGACGCCACCGAGAAGCGGCTCGCCGAGGCCGGTGTCTTCGGCGAGGCCTGACAGCCCACGCTCTTGACGAAACCCCCGCGACATTGTCGCGGGGGTTTCGTGTTATCGGCTATCGTCGAGGCCCGTCCCCCGATCCGCAGGTAGGTCCGAGATGGAACACGCGCAGGAGTGGCTCTCGGCCTTCCCGCCGCTCGTCATCTACCTCCTGGTAGGACTCGTCATCGGCGCGGAGAGCATGGGCATCCCGCTGCCCGGGGAGATCACCCTGATCAGCGCGGCCCTGCTGACCGCGAGCGGCACCGGCGACCCCTGGCTCGTCGGCCTGGCCGCCGCCGTCGGCGCGATCGTGGGCGACTCGCTGGGGTACGCCATCGGCCGCCGCGGCGGCCGTCCGCTCCTCGAACGGGTGGGCCGGCGATTCCCCAAGCATTTCGGCCCGGCACACCTGGCGAAGGCGGAGCAGATGTTCGGCCGCTGGGGTGTCTGGGCGGTCTTCTTCGGGCGGTTCATCGCCCTGCTGCGCATCCTCGCTGGTCCCCTCGCCGGGGCGTTGCGGGTGCCCTACGGGCGGTTCCTGGTCGCCAACGCGTCCGGCGGGATCGTCTGGGCGTTCGGCACCGCCCTGCTGGTCTACCACCTCGGCGCGGTCGTCGAGCGATGGATGAAGGGCCTGTCCTGGGTAGGTCTCGCGGTGGCGGTCCTGATCGGGGTCGGCACCACGCTCTGGCTCAAGCGCCGCGCCCGCAAGGCGATGGCCGACGTGGTCGAGACCGAGCCCGAGCCGCAGACCGCCGACGCGTAGGCCGCCGCCGCGACACCGTCGGTGTCGCTCATGACACACCCGGCGACGAGGCGTACGCCGGGGCACTAGGCTTTGACGGCATTGTTTCGCGCTGGGGAACGCGCGGCGCCGGATACCGCCTGGCCGAGGGGGTACCACCGGTGCGCGCCGCGAGCGCGGGACGCCGCCTCGCGCTGGGGAGCGTGAGGAAGTTTTCAGCCCGGGGGGAGCCGCATGACGGAGACGCAGGCCAGCCCGCTCGAACAGGAGATCGCCCTCGAGCAGCGGCACGTCGATCGCGTCTACACCCAGCTCGCCCGGATGCGCGAGTCGATGGCGCGACTGGAGGCGGGCGGCTACGACCTCGCCGGGGCACGCGTACCCGGTTCCCTGGTCGACCGGGACGCGATGGTCTTCCACGCCGCCCGGCAGCGCCAGATCCTGGACGCCGAGCATGAGGGGCTGGTCTTCGGCCGCCTCGACCTGCGCGAGCTGCCGCGCCCCCGCTACGTGGGCCGCATCGGCATCCGCGAGGACGGCAGCACCGACC